>WGMW01000032.1 GCA_016124845.1 Flavobacteriales bacterium | reverse complement strand
TCTGTTTCCAATCCAAGACGGGTGTGTTCCACTTCTTAGACAGGTTTTCCTGCACGAGGTACAGTAGCTTCATCAGTGCCATGTCCGAAGGGAACACACGCTTGGTCTTGGTGACCTTTCTGAGCTGGCTGTGGAAGCTCTTTATGGGGTTGGTGGTGTATATCCGCTTGCGGATGGCATCTGGGTACTTGAAGTGGTTGCTGAGCTCTTCCCAGTTATTGAGCCAGCTTCTGACCATGGCCGGATATTGCCCGCCCCAGTTCTCTTCCAACTTGGCAAGGGCCACCTCTGCCTGATCCTTTGATGGGGCGGTGTATATGGCCTTGAGGGCCTCAACGACCTGTGGTCTTTGCTTATAGGGTACATTCTTCATGGAGTTGCGTATCTGATGTACGATGCAGAGCTGCACCTCGGTATGGGGGAACACGCTTTTGATGGCGTTGGACAGGCCTTTGAGGTTATCGACACTGGCAATGATGATGTCCTTCACACCACGGTTCTGAAGGTCGCTGATGACGCTGAGCCAGAACCTTGCGCCTTCGTTCTCGCCCACATACATGCCCAGCAGTTCCTTGATGCCTTCGCGGTTCACCCCCAGCATGCAGTACACCGCCTTGCTGCGGATGCCTCCGTTCTCCTTCACCTTGTAGTGTATCGCGTCCAGCCATACGAACGGGTAGACGCTCTCCAATGGCCGTCCCTGCCAGGCCTTCACCTCGTCTATCACGCGGTCGGTGATGGCACTCAATGTGGCCGGTGAGGTGGTAACCCCGTAGAGTTCCTCCAAGTGAGCGCAGATGTCCGCGTAGCTCATGCCTATGCCGTACAGGCTTATCACCTTGTGGTCCAACGATGCGCCCAAGGTGGTCTGCCGCTTGGGAAGTATCTCCGGCTCAAAGCTGCTGTTACGGTCTCTGGGCGTGTTCACTTCGATACTGCCGAAGCCGGTCTTCACCTTCTTGCCCATCCTGCCGTTGCGCCTGTTGGGGGTGTCCGTCTCCTTCAGATGGGCGTCCATCTCGCCCTCCATCGCTGCTTCAAGCAGTCGCTTCAGCATGGGGGCCAGAACTCCGTCCTTGCCTCCAAGCTCTTTGCCGTTCTTTAGGGCCTCTATCGCATCCCGCTCAAAGTTGGCATAGTCAAATCTGTCTTTCTTCTGTTCTTCCATCTTTTCTGTGTCTATCGGTTATCAAATCTATCTATCTGACATCTGACACAGTTTATTGAACAGACTCAATTAAGCAGGAGCTATCGAGCCTAAAGTATAGGTTATCGGACCGTAGAAGAAGTGTATTCTCTATAGGGTAAGTGAAATCGATGTTTCGGTCATGAAACTGGCGTAGGCCATTACTTCAGGCCAAGTTCCGTAACCAGCGTTTCCTTTTCGGTAGCTCCAACATGTTTCCATGTCATTTTTCCATTCTTATAGATCAGAAATGTCGGTATCTGAGTAATGGAAAGTTCTTTCATCAGAATGTCGTTCTCATCGGCATTCAACTTCAGTAGTTTAAAGTCGTTGCCGTACGTTGAGGTCATCTCATCCAACATGGGCGACATCTTTTTGCATGGGGCGCACCAAGGGGCGTAAAAATCTACAAGTACAGGAATGTCTGACGAGATCGCATGGTCGTAATCTGCTTTGCTCATGCCTTTTCTGTCCGGAGCATTGGTAGCTGCTTCAATCGGAAGGCCAGCATTCTTCCACGCCATAATGCCGCCTTTCATGTCATAGACCTCCTTAAAGCCAAGACCTGCCAGTTTCTTGGCAGCACCGGCACTTCTTCCGCCCGAAAGGCAGTACACGAAAACGGGTTCGTCTTTCTTCAATTTATCTGTTTGGCCGACAAAGGCGTCACTACGCACATCGGCATTGGTGGCGTTGGACAAGTGCCCTCCAGCAAATTCCTGCGGGGTGCGCACATCAAGCAACTGAACCGACTTCTGTTTGCCTATCAGTTCGCGGAAAATATCTACGCTCACCGTCTGTTGCGCCAATCCGTTCAGGTAAAAACCTGAAACAAACAATATCATTATCACTATGCTTCTCATCTTCTTTTCGTTGATCCGGTGCGAATGTATCAGGTCGAACTTTCATCCGAACTGATAACGGTTAGGTTTGGGAATAGTGGCTGTCAGTCGATTGTTCTGGCATGTACGAAACCACAGACGCGGAACACGTAACGCTTGGCATTTTCGCCATGGAAATAGCGTTCTTTCAGCGAGTCGCCACTCATGTGCTCCATCAGTTCAAACCCTCGCTCTTTCAAGAATTCCGGAACGTCCTCTTTGGCAATTCCAAAGGTGTATCGTTCGGTGCCGCGTCCTGCAAACGACTGCGACCGATAGACACCTTTTGCTTCGGTGAGGCCGCTCAGTCCGTCCAATACTTTTTTGTAGAGGTAATCGAAGAAGAGGGTGCTTCCAGCAGGAGAATCTTCGCGGATGGAGGCCAACGTGATGTCGATGGAATTTGCATCAAGATACATGGTCACGCCTTCCCACAGAAAGAGTGTTTTGAGCGTGGGATCATAGCCTGCTGCATCCAAGGCATCTTTCAATCGTTGCTTGTTGAAATCGATGGGCACGTAGGTCAACTTATCGCGTTGCGGCAGCTTCAAATGTTTGAGTTTGGAACGTTTCAGCTGTTGTGTGGCCGGAAAATCCACTTCAAATACAGGAATGTGTTTCAATTCTTCCAACCGGTAAGCACGCATATCAAGCCCCGCACCAAGGATGACCACCTGCTGTGCTCCGGCCACGTCCTTCTTCACAATATCATCAATGTAACGTGTTCGGGCCGCAATGCCGGCCTGTAGGCCAGGGGCTTTCTTTTCGAGATAACGCAATATGAGCTTGGTGACCAATTTGCTCTGCGCCACAAACCGAAACCGTGAACGGATGAGTTCGCGTGCATACGGGTCATAGCAGATACGGAGGTGTTCGGGTCTTCGGGATTCCAATGCCCGCATGGCGGCAATGATCTCTGCGCTGAAACTGGCTTTGCCTTCTTTCATAGCTGCCAAATTATGAAAGACGATTTAACCTGAATTACCTTAACAGGTTGATGTATCCTTCAAGTGTCTTCAATTCGTCACGCCAGGTGGTTGCTTTTATCCTGTAGGCATAAACATCATTGTTCTGAAGCACACCTTTAAAGCGTCCGTCCCATCCCTGATGCTTGTCGGTGGTTGAGAACACCTCCTCGCCCCATCGGTTAAAGATCCTGAACTCCACCAGTTCTTTGATGCCCCAACCTTCAACAGATACCACATCGTTGTGGCCGTCTCCGTTGGGCGTGAAGGTGGTAGGCATGGCAAGGAATGTTTCGGGATATATGTCCACGGTGTAATCGGCATGGGCCGTAAAACAGCCGAGAATGTCACTCACAGAAACCGAATAAGTAACCTTTTCCATCGGTTGCAGACAGGGGCTTCCGCAGGTATCGCAGTCCAATCCGTCCGGTGGGGTCCAGGTAAATATGTAGAGGCCGGCCTCTGCACTCATGGGCAGACAGACGGAATCACCGATCACAATGGTGGTGTCCCAGTCCGATAGCGCCAATGGATTGATCACGAAAATGGTGGCTGTGTCCACATCCGAACAGCCATTGGTATCAACAACCATCACCTCATAATCTGCCGTAAGCAAAGGGGCCGATGTGGTGATGGCTGCGGTCGAGTCGGTCACCTCCACGGTCGACCGCCAAACATAAGATGAGGTCGGCTCAATGTTCACTACTTGCAGGTCTCCCACGTTTCCTTCGCAGATGGTATCTCCCAATCCTTCAACCGTGGGAATTTGAAACAGCCTGACGGTTTTGACAATGGTATCGTTACAGCCCAATAACGTATTGAGCACACCGAGCGTCACATCATAATCTCCCGGACCGGGGAAATCCACCACACCGGGATTTTCGATCGTTGTCGGTTGGCCAAAGCCGAAATCCCAGTAGAACACATCCGAATTGAGCGATGTATTTGTGATCGGGAACGGCTGAAAGCACAGCGCAGTATCTATTCCATCATTACGTATGAAATTGGCCACCACTTCGTGGATGTTGATTGGAATAGTGGACTGATCGGGACAGGCACCGAAAAGACCGGAAACCACCAACTTGCCCACCGTTTGCCCAGATGGCGGCACGAACGTGTAGGTATGTGATACCGGATTCACATTCGAAGCGGAATTACCGTCTCCAAAATCCCAGAAGTAATCATAGACCTGACTGGTGTCTTCCAGTGTAAACGTAATTGTTTCGCCTCGGCAGATGGTATTCTTATCGATGGTGAACGAGCCTTCCGGGTTGATGGCATGGATGTCCAGATGGGCCGTATCTGAGCAGCCGAAAGATGAATTCACGATCATGGTCACCTCATAGTCGCCACTGATGTAGGCGCTACTACCGGGGTTCTGGAATGATGTGGAACCGTTGCCGAAGTCCCAGAAGGTGGAATGAGTACCGCTGACCACGCTTGTGTCTGTAAATGTGGCATTTGAGGGCGCGCACAGCACTCCTAAGGAATCGGCATCAGGAGTGGAAAAACCTGCCACGGGGTATGGTTGAACGTTCACCGTCTTTATAGAACTTCCGGTACAGCCGGTAGCATTCTCCGTAAAATTCAAGGTAACGGTAAAGGTGCCTGCCTGATCGAATTGGTGTGATGGGTTCTGAAGTTGGCTCGAACCTCCATCCATAAAGTCCCAATCGAAAGAGAGGTTGGAGCCTCCTGCGGTATAATCCGTGGCCGAAAAGCTGACGGTCTGTCCTACGCAGATGTTTGTAAAGGAAGGAGTGGAACCTATATTGCTGAAAGGCGAGTACATGGTAATGAGCGTGTCCAAGGAAGCCACACATCCGGCAGCTGTGGTAACGACAAAATTCACCGTAACGCTGTCTTGGCTATTGGTGTAGGTATGTGTGGGGTTCTGATCGGTACTGGTGCCAAAGTCACCGAAGCTCCAGAACCAATCGGTAATGGTGGTATCGGATGTGCTAAGGTCGGTGAAACTCACATCGTATGGAGTACATATATACGTGTCAGAGAGACTGAATGCCGCATCGATACCTGTGATGTAAACGTTGGCATGGGCCGTATCGCGGCAACCGTTCACATCTCTCACGATCAAGGTCACGCCCACATCTCCAACGTTATCGAAACCGATGGGCTGGTTGGCGTTCGGAGTTGTGATCGGTCGTTTTGTGGGGTCATCGAACTGATAGGTGTACCCGCCCCAGCAATCGGAGAACACATCTTGCGAAGCTCCTGCGTTGAATGGCGAGGGCTGGCCTTGGCAGATGATCGAATCTGAACTGAACGATGCCTGAATATCGCGGATCTTGACAATTGCGGTGTCGTAAGAGGTCGGACAACCGGTTATGCTGTTATTTGCGGTCAGCACCACGGTATAGTCGCCCGTGGCGGCATAGGTGTGCGTCAGCGTGCTGTCCGTACTTGTACTTCCATCTCCAAAATCCCACGAAATGGTTGTGAAATCATGGCTCACATTGCTGAAGTCGACATCATAGGGCGCATCGCACTCGCAGTTCAACAGAATTTCTGCAATAGGGCCTTTTACATTGATGAGGTCATTTACGGTAGTACTGGAATAGCAACCGTTCCAACCCACCATCAGCGTCACGTCCATCATTCCTGTTTCATCCGTATAGGTCCAGGTCGGGTTGGGGTCGTCATAGCAGTGGAACTGCCTGTTTCCTTCAGAATAGTAGTGCCATGCATCAATACTGTCTGACATGGCCGTTTGGTTGGTGAACTGCACGGGGTCTCCCGGACAGACCTCTGTCACATCCACCGAAAAATCGGGAGTCAACTGGTCGCCCACAATCGTAATGACCTTGTACGAGGTATCTCTGCATCCTGCCGCATTGGTAATGATGAGGTAGCTTGCAAAATGCCCCACCTGCGTAAATGTTACCGTTTGCGGGTTTCCGTTGGATGCATTGACCACGGTTCCGTCTCCCAGATGCCACTCCCATGCAACAATATCCTCGTTGCTGGTGCTGGAGTCTGAGAAGGTGACGGTGAGTGGAACACACCCTTCGGCCACATCGGGGAAGAACACTGCGTTCGGCCGCCAAAGGGTGTCGCGTACGGTGACCGTGTCCCGACATCCAGCAGATGAAACCACGATAAGCTGCGTGACCAGCGTATCGAGGCCGTTCCACGAATACTGCTGTGTGTCGGGAAAGAAATAAGTGTGATCGGGGCTTACGAGGTTGCTGGTGGTCGAATCGCCAAAGAGCCAATGATACTCTGAATATCCCGTGTTGTTGGGCGTAAACTGCACATCCATTGGTTGGGAACACGCATATTCAGGAGTTGATGTGAATGCTGCCGAGGCTTCCTCCACAAAAATTTGCACCGTAAGACTGCTTGAACATTGCCCGGAATAAGTGGTCAACGTCACATCTTGCAATCCAGCGGTGTTGAACGTGACCAGAGGTTCCATTTGGCTGCTGGAAGGAGGTGTGGTGCCGGCCGCGAAAACCCATTGGTATGATCCGGGTGAAGACTGGTTGTCCATCTGTATGCTTTGCCCAAGGCAGACCGTGTCGGGAATGACAAAGTCGGTTGTGGGCGAACCCACATTCACCGGCCGCTGATAGGTGCTGGCACATCCGGAAGGATCTGTGGCAGTAAGTGTAACGATGTAGTTCCCGTTCTGCGAATACGTCTGTGCCGCTGGGTCTTCAACCGAGGAGGTGTTGCCATTGCCGAAATCCCATTGGTATGAAAGTGTGTTGGGAGAACTGCTGTTGTTCGTGAAACTGACGGTCAACGGTGGGTCGCAGGAAACGGCCGGGTTCGGATCTGTTGAGAAATTTACCGTGGGTCCGTTGGTGACCACGATCGCATCATCATACAGTTGCGTCACATTGCATGAGGGCATGTTGGTGGTTATCTGCAACGACACGTAAAAAGATCCGGAATTGGTGAAAACATGATTGGGCGAAGCTCCGTTGGCACTTCCACCATCTCCAAAAACCCAATTATAGGAACTGATCGTGATTCCGGAGGCTAATTGGGTCGCATCCTGAAATGACACATTCAGAGGCGGGCAGCCCGTTTCGGGATCCGCAGTGAATTCCGGGGTCGGTTGTTCATACACATTGATCGTTACGGTACCTATAATTGGCCCGCTGGCCGTAGCATGATACTCAACGGTATATGTTCCCGGATCGGTGAATGTGTTCTGAGGGTTCTGAAGGGTTGCCGTGGCACCATCCCCAAAATCCCAAAAATGGGTTGGCCCACTACCGCTGGGAGCGGTGAAACTGACCGTGAGCGGTGCACATCCTTGACTCATGTTGGCCGTCTGTCCATTCGTTTCCTGAAATGCACTTCCGATAAGGAACAGGCCAAGGAATAGAAAGAGGTGTCTCATCAACTGATTCGGATAGATTTTCTTTGCGTGCCAATATCTGCGGAAGCACTAACATTGAATGGGGCTAAAGTAAAACATGTAGGCCTATTAATGTAATTTAGGCGCCACCTTGTTCAAATTTGACGATATGCATACAACCAGGCGGACAAACCTTATTCTCATTCTGATCTTTGCTTCCTTCGGCATGTTGTCCACTGGGTTTTCTCCACGGCAGGAACTTCCATGTTTGGATAAGCGCTTTGCGGTAGTGGTCCATATTGTGCGCGATAGTTTGGGGCAGGCCAATGTGACCGAGTCCGCCATTCAGGCGGAAGTAGATGCGGCAAATGCCCTTTGGAGCAACATATGCGTTTCGTTCGAGATATGTGAGTTCAATTACATCGACAATTTTCAATGGGACACGCTTGATGCGGTCGGAGGCGTGGAATGGAACCAGATGCTCACCGCATATCATCAGGAATACCGTATAAATGTGTTTTATGTGCAACACATCATCAATCCGCCAGGAGTGGCCGGCTTTGCCGACCTCGGAGGCATTACCAACACGCAAGGAGGAGGAATCTGCATTGTAAAACCCGGAGGTGCGCTCACGCACGAAATGGGACATTATTGGGGACTGCCCCATACATTCGAGACCGGAAATGGTGTTGAACTGGTAGATGGTAGCAATTGTCAAACAGCAGGAGACGGCTTCTGCGACACACCGGCCGATCCATACGTTCAATTCAATCCTTCAAGCCAATACGAAACCAACTGCATCTTCACCGCTCAACTTCAAGATCCGAACGGAGATTGGTACGACCCCGACATCGGCAATATCATGTCTTACTACGATTGCGCCTGTCACTTTTCGTACGAGCAATATTGGCATATGGCAAATACCTATACGAATAACCTGACCCCTAATGGCCAGACCATGTGGTGATGAGAGTACATATTCTCCTCATAGTATTCGTTTGTTTCGGCCTTTCGGTGAATGGTCAGGATATACATCTGTCGCAGTTTTACACCAATCAACAGAATCTGAACCCAGGAATGGTCGGAATGTATGACGGTGCGTACCGTGCCGTTGGAAATTATCGCCATCAATGGCCGCAGATCAACAAGGCCATTACCACGGGGCTGGTGGGGTTCGATAAGAAGTTCTTCTTTTTTAAGGATGAAATTGATGCTGGGATATTGATCGCAAATGACAACTACTCAGGTTTCAGTCTCAATTCATTCCGTATTTACCTTACCGCTGCTTACAAAAAAGTGATAAAAGGACATGAGATACGGGCCGGTATTCAACTTGGTGGCGTGATCAAAAGCACCGATCTCAGTTCGCAGACATTCCCCGACCAATGGGTCTATCAAACAGGCACATTCGATCCGAGTGTTTACAACGGGGAGGATAACCTCAATGCGACCCAAGGCTACTTTGATATGAACTTGGGCTTTGCGTGGAGCCATCAGTTCAAGAAGTTCAAACCAACGGTCGGGTTTTCCATTTTCCATGTGAACAGACCCAAGGACACATATTTCAGCTCTGCTGTAGAACGCCTAAGAACACGGCAGTCGGTTCAGATAATGGTGGATGTGCCGATAAACAGCTCCTTCTCGGCAGAGCCGAAACTGCTTTACATGTGGACCACCAAGGTGCAGGATATGGTCATCGGCACCAATATCAAGTACCACATCAAAAACGCCATGGTCAAGAATGTTTACCTTGGAGTCCTTTACCGTGGAGGTTTTGGGCGGAACAGCGATGCCGTGGCACCTGTGGTCGGTTTTCACATCAAGAACTTCGATGTGGGATTCAACTACGACATCAATGTTTCGAAACTGAGTGCGCAAAGCAGCCAGAAAACGACTTTCGAAATATCGCTGATCTACACGGCACCGCTCTTCATTCCTAAAAACCTCGCCATCCCTTGCGACAGACTCTGAGTTTTTCGGCCCTTGTCCTTGTGCTTTCCCTGTTCGGCATGCGTGCCATCGGGCAGCAGGCTTTGCCTGAAACTGAAAAATTGAGCATGCGGAAAATACGCGGGTATGCGACAAACGCACTTCGCTTGGGAGACACCTATTCAGCGCTGATATACTACAAGGAATGGGCGAAGCGGAAGCCAGAGAACGATGCGGTCATGTATCAGTTGGCAGATCTTTACAGAGGAGCCAGAGATTACGCCCATGCTTCGGAGGCATATTGGAAGGTGCTGAAATTGAAAAGTGGAGGAGGCGATAAATACCCGATGGCATTGTTCTATGCGGGCGACATGGACATGCAATGCGGCAAGTATGAGGATGCGAGAAAGAACCTGCTCAAATTCAAGCGTTTTGCAAGCGACATGAAAGACCCGTGGTTCAAGAAAATGACCCTTTCCAAAATAGAAGGGTGCGAAATGGCCATTTCCATGAAAGATTCGGTGAACACGGCCGAGGTGGAGCATTTGGATGAAAGCATCAATAAGGCGCATATCGAGTTTTCGCCAATTCCTGTCGATTCCTCCACAATAATCTATGGTTCGTTGGTAAGCGATGGCGTGGAGTTTTACGATATGGACGAAGTGGACAGTACGGCCTTGCCCAAACGGAAATTCTATCTGGCCAAAAAGGAAAATGGAAAGTGGAGTTCGAAGGGAGAATACACCGAACCAACAGGTACGGTGAATGAGCAGATCGGAAACGGTGCGCTCTCGCCAGATGGCGAACGGTTCTATTTTACCAAGTGTCAGGAGAATTTTCAAGGAAAGATAATCTGCCACCTATTCTATTCCACCAAGGAAAATGGCAAGTGGGGCGAGCCCGTGGAGATGGGCAGCGACATCAATCTGCCCAACTACACCACCACGCAACCCGCCATCGGTAGAGAATCCAAAAGAAATCAAGAGGTGATCTACTTCGTTTCCGATAGACCCGAAGGAAAGGGTGGACTCGATATTTGGTATACCGAATTTCATGCGCGCACCAAACGTTTCCGCACTCCGAAAAATGCGGGAGCCGTAATCAATACGCCTGGAACCGAATTCACGCCATACTACGACCTTGCCACTCACACGCTTTATTACAGCACAGACGGAAAAGGTGGTCTGGGCGGTTTGGATGTGTACAAGGTGGAAGGCGAGAAATCGAAGTGGCAGAAGGACTCGGTCATGCACATGGGCAAGGCCATCAATTCGCCTGCGGATGATTTCGATTTCGTGTTGAACAAGGACCGGCAGACGGGTTTTCTGGTCTCAAACCGAGAAGGTGGAGTTGCCTTGCTCAATGCCACCTGTTGCGATGACATTTACGCGTTCGAGTTTGTGGAATACGTAAACATACCGCTGAACGGAAAGGTGATTGATTCCACATGTTTGAGCGAGGTGGACATCTTTTTGTACATGAAAGATCCCGTTACCGGAGAAAAATACCTTGCGGAGGAGCTGAAGGGAAATCCTTGCAGGTTCTTCTTCATGCTCGAACCCGATAGAGAATACACCATCGAGGCCAAGAAGGTGGGTTACTTCAATGATGTGTTGGACATCAGCACCAAAAACCTCACACCGGCAGATACGCTCAACAAGAAATTGGTGCTGAAAAAGATCCCGAAGACACCGATCGTTCTCAATGGGATCAATTACGGTTATGACAGTGCCGACCTCACTCCCGCAGCGAAGGAAAGTTTGGATACCGGTTTGTACCCCATCATGACCGAAAATCCGCAGATCATCATCGAACTCTCATCACACACCGATAGCAAAGGTTCGGATGAGTACAACCTGAAACTGTCGGATAGACGCGCCAAAAGCGTGGTCGATTACATGATCTCCAAGGGAATTCCTGCTAAGCGATTGGTTGCCAAAGGGTATGGCGAAACGCGCCCTGTGGCTCCAAATGAGCACGAAGACGGTTCGGACAATCCCGAAGGAAGAGCGTTGAACCGCAGAACAGAGTTTGAGATAATCGGTGAACTTTCGGAGGATGAATACCTGCCCGAGCAGGACGAATGATCCGTATCAGAGCGGCAGTTTCTTCCGAAGCAATCCATGGACCAATGCGCCAAGAACCGCTGCCCCAATGGCGGCTATCATCACCGTGTAACCAGCTCCAAGATTTACGAACAACGGCCCAGGACAAGCTCCTGTAAGTGCCCAGCCAAGTCCGAAGAGGAGTCCACCGATAATGCGCGAGCGATAAAGCCCCAAATGCGCTTTGGGTGAGATCGGGGTATTGTCGATGGAACGCGTATTGAACCGTTTGATCAGCTGCATGGAAATGACACCGACAACAATGGCCGAACAGATGATGCCGTACATGTGAAAGCTCTGAAATCGGAACATTTCCTGAATACGGAACCATGAAACCGCTTCGGATTTTACCATGATGATTCCGAAGAGAATACCAACAATGATGTAAAGAAGGTTTCTCATGAATGGAACAGAATGGGTAGAATTAGAAACGTGGTTATCAGTCCTCCAACGAAGAAAAACACGGTTGCAACCATTGATGGAATTTGCAAGTTGCAGATGCCCGTAATGGAATGACCCGAAGTGCAGCCGCCAGCATAACGCGTTCCAAAGCCAACGAGGAAACCTCCCACAACGATGGAGACAAATCCTTTCAGCGTAAGCAGCGATTGCCAACTGAAAAGTCCTTTGGGGAGAAGTCCGCTCGTGTAATCGATACCAAGTTTGTTGATGGATTGGATGGTAGCATCCGAGATGGCCACATGGTAGTTGTCGGCAGTGAGGAAATTTGCAGCAAGAAATCCTCCCAAAATCGCACCTACTACAAAGAGAAGTCCAGGCGTTCGTTCTTTAAGATCGAATTGGAAATATTCGGAGAGTTTGCCGCCACCGATAATGCCACAGATAGAATCGATATTGCTCGAAATACCAAAACTGCTGCCCAGCCAATACAAAACGGGAACCATCAACCCCAACAGGGGGCCACTCACATACCACGGCCACGGTTCGCTGATAAAATCCATCAAAGTAGATGATCGGCAAATATGCAAACCGCCCATTGATTAATGTGACCTAAGTCACACAACCAACTCAGTCAGCGGTTGCATCCTTCCGATCCATCTCAAACGCCACCTCGAAGTGATTGTTCTTGTCCAGCAAAAATCTTTTCAATTCGGTTGGTAGAAACACTTTGACCAAACTCACATGCTCTGGATTCTCACTCATGCTCGCCAAGCGGAGTTTCAACCTTTTGGGTGAATCGGGCATGCCCGAAAGTTCAAACTTCACGTTCGATTGGTGGGCACCGAGTTTGATGGCGCCTTGCCCCAACGTTACTTCAGCAAAATCATCTGCCTGAATGAAAATGGTTGATTTGAGGTATTCGACTACGGCTTCCTTGTAAGATCGGTCTGAAAACCCAAGTTTGGCAACCTCTGGTTTGAATTTTCGCATCGCTCTGTCCAAACCTTCTTGCGCACAACTCATTTCCAAGATCCAAACACCTTTCTTTTGACTGATGGTGAACGTGGCAAGATTCGGGTCGTGAGAAAAACCGCTCTGAACCAACACAATCACGCACAGAACGGTAGTAATAAACCGTGGCATCAGTTGATGATCACACGTTTAACCTTCACGTTCGGTCCTTCAGTCGCATGAATGATATACATGCCAGCGGGCAGCGAAGAAACATCCAGTCGTACCATTCGGTTTGCGTTGGCCTTCATGTTCGGTAGAAACACTTCACGCCCCAGTGGATCGAACATGCGGACGAACTGCCCCACGTTCTCAATCACAATGACGTCATTGTTTGCTGGATTGGGATAGACATTCACATCCTTCGAAGCAGGAGCATTATCCACGCCAACGGCATAAAATCCGTAGGTAAACGAATTGACCGCAGCTGCGCCTTTCAGACATGGCGGCATGTTCGTTACGCTTTGGTCAACCGCGTGGTAGTGATAAACTCCGCTCGGATATTCCGTGGTTGAACTCGTGTGGCCGCTACATTGGTCAAGGTCATTTGGCAAAGAGCCATTGTGATACGGTCCGTAGATCGGATAGCCATCTTTGGCAAATCCGACAATGGCGGACAGGTCTTGTCCCATATTGGTGCAGGAAACTTCTGTGATTCCTTCAGCTGCCAGAACGCTGTTCATGGCCTCTGCAATAAAATGCCAGTGATAATAACCTGCTGGGTCTTGGTGGCCGCCACACGGATCGATGGCGGGGATCAATGCGTTATTGCTGCCAGGGCCTGGTCCAGGACCACCTGAAGTAGCAGATGGTGGATCACCGTTCATCGGAATCCCATCCAACGACACACCAATAAGTTCTACCGCATCTATCTGATTCACAGAACTTAGGTTTTCAGGCGTTGCTGGAATCAAAAATGTCAACTGCAGTTGATCATCAGGCGTTGCCTCCAAACAGTAACTCAGCTGCATGTTCGGCATCTGACCGCTCCCTGGATCATTGATGCGCACATTTCCCTGATTGTCCACAATATCATAACCGTCATTCTCCATGTCGGTCCAAAGGCTGTTGTTCATCACGCGCAGCCCAGGATTGGTGGTGCCATCATAAACGCCAAGCCCACCAGTTTGCGAAGTGGTCTCTGGGCAGAACGGCCCATACGCAACGGGATTGCTGATGAAACTCAACTGATAGCATTGTGTGGAAGAACCGTTCTCCAATTGGCAACCGACCAGCGTTGGACTTACGGTCATGTAAGACTGTTCAAACAAACTGGTGTTGATGACCTGTGCTTCAGCGCTCAGGCCAAGTGTACCGATGAGCAGGACAGAGAAAAGTAGGCGGCAAACGTTTTTCATGATGG
Organism: Flavobacteriales bacterium; assembly: GCA_016124845.1. Classification (NCBI taxonomy): domain Bacteria; kingdom Pseudomonadati; phylum Bacteroidota; class Flavobacteriia; order Flavobacteriales; species Flavobacteriales bacterium. The sequence continues at coordinate 32,017 of WGMW01000032.1, read as the reverse complement.
ATTTTGGTTTGTTCAAAATTGGCGATTCCTTGAAACTACGGTTTTACAGGATTCAATGAATGATGTATAACTTTCTCATCTCAAGGAAATCTTCATTTTCAGTTTACAAATGAGTTTGAACTTGCGCCCATGAAAAACCTCTACTTACTCGTCATCTGTTCTTTTTTCTCCTTCAACCTAATGGCGCAGACCTACAGCGTAACGGACTATGGCGCGGTTGGAGATGGTTCCACGGTCAATACTGTAGCCATTCAGTCAGCCATCGATTCTTGCCATGCGAATGGTGGCGGAGAGGTGGTTTTTGCGGACGGAGATTTCGTCACAGGAACCATTTTTCTGAAGAGTAATGTGCTGCTGAACATTCAAAACGGGGCAAAGATCCTTGGCAGCACGTCCATTTCCGATTATCCCGACACGATGCCGCAGTTGCCGACCTACGTGAATAACTACACGAAGAAGACGTTGATCTACGCAGAAGGCGAGGAGAATTTCGGGATTGTTGGCGAAGGAAGACTTGATGGCCAGGGAAGTTCGTTTTTAGGACAGAACGAGCGTCCGTTCGGATTTCGTTTCGTGTCTTGCTCCAATGTGCTGGTGGAGGACGTCAGTCTTCGCAACTCAGGGTTTTGGATGATGCACAACTTCAATTGCGATTCGGTCATTATCCGAAACGTGGACATTTACAACCAAGGAAACAGCAACAACGATGGATTGAGCATTGATGGATGCAGGAACGTTCTGATTGAAAACTGTACGGTGGACTGTAACGATGACCCTTTGGTTTTGAAAACAACAGGCCCAGCCGATTGTGAAGATATTGAGATTCGAAATTGTACGGTTGCAACATGGGCCCGTGCCATTAAGATCGGGACGGAAACGCATGCTGGTTTTCGGAACGTTCACATCCACGACATCACGGTGGAGTGGAGTTCATTGGCATTCCCACCATTTGTGGGAGTGGGCAGTTGCGGCATCAACTTGGCCATTGTGGATGGTGGTTTCATGGAAAATGTGATTGTTGAGAATGTGACGATGGAAGGCATTGAGACCGCCATGCTGATCCGTCTCGGAGATCGCGGCCATGTTTGGGAAGATGGGCTGCCAACGCCTTCTGTAGGTTCTCTTCGTAATGTGGTTGTTCGAAATGTGCAGGCCACGGTGGAAAGCAATGTCACTTCTTCCATCACAGGAATTCCTGACCATTACGCTTCCAACATTTCGTTGGAGAATATTTCGGTCAATTTCCCTGGCGGGGCAAGTGATCCTGGTTCGGCATTCGTTGTGCCTGAGAATGAGGATGCCAAACCCGATAACGATATTTTCGGACAGACGCTTCCATCGTTTGGCCTGTATGTCCGCCACGTGGACAGCCTACAGTTGAGCAATGTCTGCTTCACGTGGCAAGATTCGGATGCTCGACCAGGAATCATTTTAGATGACGTAACGAATACGCCAAATTATACGGTGGTTTCGGGTACTGATGGCGGTTGCGTAGAAGTTGCTTCGGGAATCCGCGAGATGCTTACCGAGGTGAGCTTCTGGGTCGGTTATGATAGAAACCTGCACATCATAGATTCTCAGAACCGCTTGCTTCAATTTGAACTGCAAAGTTTGGATGGGAAAACGGTTCTGAGCCGAAATCTTCGCGCAGGAGTCCATTCTCTGCCCGAACTCGCAGCAGGAGTTTATGTAGCGAAGATCAGTTGCGGAAACGGTCAGAAGGCGTTGAAATTCGTTCTCTGATCACCAAGAAACTTCCCAATCTTTGAACTCAGCCGCGAGGCAATCCGTTTTGTAGTCCTTTCGGCCACCGAAGGTCTCCTCGATCTTGTTTTTCGCTGTATTTCGAATACCGTTCAGTCCATGCGTGAGTTCGAGTTTGCCATCGCCCCCATCTTTTCTCACCTCACTTTCGTTGTGCCAAATGTGAAGGTTCATTTGAGATAGAACGACCATTGCTCGGATGCTTTCACCATTGATCTTGTCCTGATTTTCCTTCAGAAGAAGGTCGATGTCGTGTACGATATCGGCAATCTCCTTGGCGTATGCTTCCTTGTTTTCAGCGATGAAAACCTCTTTGAGCTGAACGATGCTCAATCGGTCAATAAGTTCACTCAGCGTTGGAAGGTATTTTCGGCTTGCCGAACCGTTGATCTTGTTTTCGGACATCTGTGGTGGTTTCGAGTCCTCAAAAATAGAAGGTCGGTGTGTTCTACCAATTCCGAACTTTCAGATATTGCAGAATGCATCACGGTTTTCGATACCCGAATGAGCAGGGAAGATTCTTGGTCAGGCCAATTGTTCCTGAAGACCGACCGATTCTTGATTTGGCCTTCAAGGAGCTCTCGCCACAATCCAAGTACATGCGCTTCTTTCAGTCGGCAAGTCGCCTAAGCGATTATCAACTGGAATATCTTACCCATCCAGACGGAGTGAATCATGTGGCCTGGGCCATTTTGGACACCACCTTTTCTCCTCATCGAGGCGTTTGTGCCATGCGGTTCATCAGATTGAAGGACGACCCAGAAGTGGCGGAAGTGGCCATTACCGTTATCGATAGTTATCAGGGGCAAGGACTTTCCAAGGTCGCCTTTTCGGTAATGAATCTGCTTGCGAGCGAGTTAGGGATCAAGCGATTTCGGCATCATGTGCTTCATCAGAATTCGGTTGCGAACAACAGCTTAAAGAAGCTGGGAATTCTTTCAAGCCATGTTGAAAGTGGCGTCTATATCAAAGAAACGCATGTATTTGCTTCGGCAAAGGAAATGTCCGATCATCCTCAACTGGCAGGTCTTAGAAAGACGATGATGTTCGTTCAACAGAAGTTGAAATTGGATTAGCTGTATTTGTTGATGGAATGGTGGTCGGTATTGTCGCGCTCTATTTCGTCCTTCACCGCCTCTATCCGTTTGGCAATGAGCGATAGTTCCATGTGTCCGTTGGCTTTCAACCATGCGAAAGCCGCTTCGTCACCATCTCCCACCAAAGCCACTTTTGCAAGCGGTTCAAAACCATTCGCCAGTAACCAAGCTACTGCTTTCGGGTCTCCTTCGGCACCACGGATAGTGGCCATCAATGCTTGAAAACCATTGTCCATCAGCCACTTTCTGGCTTCTTCGTTATGGTACAGCGCAAACACAAAAAGTCCCAATTCCCTGTAGCCGTTGGCGAGCAGCCAATCGCGAATCTTCTTATTACCACCAATGGCTTCGGCCCACGCCACCAATATTTTGGATGGATAATTCATCTTATGGAAATCAATAATTGACGGACACGTTCAATTTGGGCCTTCAGGTCTTCTTTCATTTCACATTCCCAAATTACGAGAACCGTCCAACCTTCATTCTTCAAAGCTGCCAGTTTTTCTTTATCGCGCTGAACATTGCGGGCGAATTTCGCCTCCCAGAATTCAGAATTGTGTTTGGGCATTCCGAGATGGCATTTGGGACAGCGATGCCAGAAACAGCCGTTCAAAAAGATGGCGATCTTTCTTCCAGGAAAAGCAATATCAGGTTTGCCTGGCGCTTTCTTCCAATGGAGGCGGTAACCACGGATGCCTGCTTCCCAAAGTGCTTTTCTGAAAAGGATCTCTGGCTTGGTGTTCTTGCTCTTGTTGGAGCGCATGTATTTGCTCACCGTTTCGTTCAGCGGTTTCGGAGAGCGGTTGTCACGACTATATGGTTTTGCAGACTTCTTCGCCACAATGCGAAGGTATTACACAGAAAAAATTGGAGGGTTTGAGTTTCGCGGAGATTTGAGAATGAGCGAATCAGGGATTTCACTTTTTCTCGGTGCGTCTCTTCTCCTCAACAAATTCTCTGTGCAAAAACTCAAGGCAGATTTTCAAGCAAAAATCGCTTCAGGTTCTCACCCATAATTCCCCGAATCTCTTCTTCTGTGAATCCTTGTTTCAGCATTTCTTCCACCAAAAGCGGAAATCCCGTGCAGTCGAACTGTGTTTTCACCGAGCCATCGAAATCGGAGCCCAAAGCAACATACTGGTAACCGACAAGGTCTTTCACGTACTTCATGGTCTTCACAATATTCTTTGCCGATGGATCACCGATAGCCTCTGGAAAGAAGGCAATGCCGATGAGGCCGCCTGTGGCTGCAATTCCTTTCAGGTGCGCGTCTGAGAGATTGCGTTGCGAATCGACCATGCCTCTTACGCCCGTATGTGAAGTGAGGATCGGTCTGGTGGTCATGGCCAATACATCATCAATAATTGCTGGTGACGAATGTGCCACATCGATGATCATCCCAAGCTCGTTCATGCGTTTGATCACCTGCTTCCCGAAGTCGGTCAATCCCGCATTGGAAACACCATGTGCCGAACCACCAAGTTCGTTATCGAAAAAGTGAGTAGGCCCCATCATGCGCACGCCAGCGTTCCAAAGACCATCCACATTTTCCAGTTTTCCTTCCAGGCAATGCGCACCTTCAACGCCCAGATAGCCCGAAGCCAATTGTCGGTCTTTGCTTCTGTCCTTCAGGAATCCTTCAAGTTCATTTCTGTCATGGATCACACGGAATTTTCCATCCGATTTCCTGGCAAACCTGTGTAAAGCTTCACATTGATCGATGGCGCGTTCGTACAGACTGAACCAACTATCAATGCCCCGACCTTGGGCAATGACCAGCGTAGTGATGTTGTCTGTTTCGCCCGTGTTCTCCTGCATGTTCTGCCCTTTGGGCGATTTGGTCACAATGGTAAACGCCTGCAACGCCACGTTTCCTTCCAACATCCGTGGAATATCCACCTGTCCGTGATCGTTTCGTTTCAACAGGTTTCTATCCCAAAGCAGCGCATCGCAATGCAGGTCGCCCACAAAATCAAGACTGTTGTACAGGGTTTGCGCCTCTTTTGAAACTACATACGGCCCTTTATCTATGACCGTGTTGAATTTATCATCGACAATTCCTGGAACGATCAGCGTGATGAGCCAGTAGATCAGACCAAGGCCAAGGAGGAGGTAAGCGAGCTTCTTCATTTTGCTAAGGTATTCTATTGGCTACATTTGTAAGTAAACGTTGACGTTATGAGATTGAAGTATGCAGCGATTGGGATGATGTTTTTGTTTGCCGCGTGTAAGCATAAAGATGAGGTTGACCTGCTGAACAAGTGGCATTTGATCGAGCAGCTTGCAGATCCTGGTGATGGAAGTGGCACGTTTCAACCTGTGGACAGCGAAAAGACCATTCAGTTTTTCAACGATGGAACGGTTTCATCAAACGGTTCACTTTGTACCATGAACACCGAAGTTGGCAGCGGTTCTACTGGAACTTACAATACTACCGACAGTACGATCACCGTTGATGGCTGCGGCAATCAGCTGCCCTATCCGATGACCTATCAGATGGAGGGGCAGTTTCTTATTCTCAACTATCCGTGCATTGAGCCTTGCCGCGAAAAGTATGAGCAGGTGGATTGAGCGCAATTACGCCTGAACTACCAACACGGGAATACCCACTTCATGGCGAACGGCATCAATGGTTGTTCCGAACAACAGGTCTTTCAATATGCGGTGGCCATGAGCACCCATGACCAAAAGGTCGGCATCGAAAGCCTTCACTAATTCGGGAATACTCTTCTTTGGGTTTCCATAACCGAGTTTGGTGGTTACTTGATAACCTTCCGATCGGAGGCGTTGTGCGTACCGTTCCAGATTTTCGGTATCCTCTGATGTTTCAAAATCCTTGATCTCACTTCCCAAGTAGAGTGCTCCTGCGGTTTCAACTACGTGAAGAAGTAGGAATTCCGTGTTTTCATTTCCCAACGGAAGCGCGTGGCCGAGGATGACCTCATCGGTATCGCTAAAGTCGATGGCAAGCGCGATCTTCTTGTATTCGGGGCGTGTCCGTGGTTCCATTTCCTTTGCCACACCGTGCGGTAGTTTGATCGGTCGGTTCAAGTATTTGATGATCAAAGGTCGGAACGCCACCCAGACCAGCAATAGGCCGAATCCAATGGCGATGGGGACCACGGTCAACCAAAGAATCAGGCTGTCCTGCGAGTTTGCCATCCAACTGGCAATTTCCTCATATACCAATTTCACATTCAGACCAACGATAATGACCGCGCACACCCACGCTCCGAATTGTGTCAAACGACCGATCGTGAACGGCCCCATCCGTTTCTTATCGCTCACAAAATGAATAAGTGGAATGATGGCGAAACCAAGTTGAAGGCTGAGTACAACTTGACTCAGGATCAGGAGGTCGTTGGTTGAACTTTCGCCAAAAAGGATGATGGCCACCAAAGCAGGAATGATGGCGAGCAAACGTGTAATGATCCGCCTGATCCATGGTTGAATCCGCAGATTCAAATAACCTTCCATAACTATTTGCCCCGCAAGAGTGCCCGTAAGTGTGGAACTCTGTCCAGCTGCGATTAATGCAACAGCAAAAAGTATCGGTGCCAATTTTGAACCGAGAATGGGTTCTAAGAACTGGTGTGCGTCCTGAATTTCGGCCACATCGAACATGCCATTTTTAAAGAAGGTGGCGGCCGCAAGTATCAGGATGGCGGCATTGACGAAAAAGGCCAGGTTCAGCGCAATGGTAGTGTCAATTAGGTTGAAGCGGATGGCTTTTTTCATGCCACGTTCCGTTCGCTCATATTTTCTTGTTTGAACAAGAGATGAGTGCAGATAAAGATTGTGCGGCATTACCGTGGCACCGATGATCCCGATGGCAATGTAAAGGGCTGCATTGTCGGGGATGGAAGGGGCAAACCCCGTTGCGATTTCGCCCAAAGATGGTTGTGCAAGCACCATTTCCACCAAAAAGGCCGCACCGATAATGGCAACTAACGCCAATATGAAAGCTTCCATGCGTCTCATCCCATTATTGATCAGGAAGAGGAGTATGAATGTATCCAGCACCGTCAGGCAAACGCCCCAGATCAATGGCAGTCCGAACAGTAATTGAAGTCCGATGGCCATTCCCAGCACTTCGGCCAGATCGCAGGCGGCAATGGCCACTTCGGCCAGAATGTAAAGCATGAAGTTGACAAACGGCAGGTAAGTTTCCTTGGATGCCTGTGCCAGGTCGCGGCCACTTACAATGCCAAGTCGGGCTGAAAGACTTTGGAGTAGCAGGGCCATGATGTTCGACATCAGTAGCACCCAAATGAGTGTGTAACCGTATTGGCTTCCACCCGCGATGTCTGTGGCCCAATTGCCTGGATCCATGTAGCCGACACTGATCAGGTAAGCAGGTCCCATAAAGGCCAAAAGCTTCTTGAAAAAGCCTTTTTTCTCCATAGTGTTCACCGACTGATGAACCTCTTCCAATGACTTTCCTGCGTGTGTATGCTTCATTTCAATAAGCAACAAATATGTTTTTCGCCACTTCGTGGCTGAGTTGAACGATTTTCCCGTTCAGTTCAATTTCTACCGATCGGTCGAAGTCGTGGCGTTCTGTGAGTTTGAACTCCACGCCAAGGTCCAGTCCGATCTTCTTCATGTATGCCAGAAAGCTTTCAGAGTGCTCCGTTATTCCCATCACTTTCGATTGCTTTCCAACCTCAAATTCATCCAATTTTACACGTGCTGGAGCGGGGAAATTCCCTTCGCTGTCAGGAATCGGTCCGCCATGCGGGTCATATTTCGGGAAGCCTAAAAATCTATCCAGCCGTTCCACCAGAACATCTGAATTGATGTGCTCCAACTCTTCGGCAACGTCATGCACTTCATCCCAGCCAAAACCAAGATTATCCACAAGAAAAACTTCCCAAAGGCGATGCTTTCGGATGATGTTCACCGCGATCTTCTGTCCCTTTTTCGTGAGAGTAACGCCCTGATATTTCTGGTAGTTGACAAATTTTTTAGCTGCCAATTTCTGAAGCATATCCGTAACCGATGAAGCTTTCGTGTCCAATCGCTCTGCCAGCGCATTGGTGCTCACACCCTTGTCGGATTTCTTCGAGAGCTTGTATATCTGCTTGAGGTAATTTTCCTCCGTGAATGAATTGGCCATTTGGAACACAAAGGTAATTTTATTTATCTAATATTATTTTTAGCCTTGTCTAAAATTGTGGCGATGAAACCAGTTTCAGAAGCCAAATTGGCAACGACTTTAACAATAGGTAAGGTATTGGTAACGGCTTGGTTGCAATTGGTTACCTTGCGCGCCCTAAAAATCAGCGAATGAAGAGTAGTGGATTGATTGAATTGAAGAAAGCATCCAAGCCAAGTGGTGCGGTCATTTATTTGGTTTCGTCCAAAGATGATCTTGGAAAGATAGATGCACTTGGAGACCTGAAAACCAAAGTGGAAGAACGGGTTGGAGATGATGAACTGGTGTTTTTTGTTCCTTCATCTCAGGATGGAATGGCAGTTGCCAAACCGAAGAAGGACGCGGAGAACAGCTATCGTTTGCAGCATGCGCGTGTGCTCGGAACCAAGCTGAAGACGCTTCTCAATCGCGAGAGATCGAAATCGGCCAGTATCGTGAATTTGGGTCTTGAGAAAGATGAGCTGTTGGCGGTTTTGGAAGGAATTGCACTTTCAAACTATCAGTTTCTTACCTACAAAACAGGCGATGGAAAGAAACCGAACACGCTTCAGAAACTGAGTGTGGTTTCCGATCTGTCTCAAAAGGAATTGGATGAACTTTCAGGATTGCTTTCGGCCGTTTTCGCTGCGCGCGATTTTGTGAATGAACCCGTCATTACGCTTACTGCGACCGAATGGAGCAAACGCATAGGTGAACTCGGGAAAGCCACAGGTTTTACCACAACCACCTTCGACAAGAAGAAGATCGAGAAGCTGAAAATGGGCGGTCTTTTGGGTGTGAACAAAGGTTCGGTGGAGCCACCGACCTTCAACATCCTCGAATGGAAACCGAAGAATGCCAAGAACAAGAAGCCGATCGTTCTGGTAGGTAAAGGCGTTGTTTATGACACAGGTGGTTACAACGTAAAGACCGTTCAGATGGCCAATATGAAATGCGATATGGGCGGTGGCGCGGCCGTGTGCGGAACGATGGCAGCCATTTCGGCCAATAAGTTGCCTGTTCACGTGATCGGTCTTATTCCCGCAACGGACAATCGCATTGATGGAAAAGCGCTGGTGGCCGATGATGTCATTACCATGATGAGCGGTTCGACCGTGGAGGTTTTGAACACCGATGCGGAAGGCCGTTTGATTCTGGCCGATGCGCTGCATTACGCCAAGCAATACAAGCCTGAACTGGTTATCGACCTGGCGACCTTGACAGGCGCTGCGGCTCGAATAACCGATTATCACGGAATTTCCATGTGTGCCGATAAAGCACCTCAAAAGGAACAATTGAAAGCGAGTGGCGAAACCGTCTACGAGCGTTTGATGGAGTTCCCGATGTGGAAGGAGTTCCACGATGCGATAAAGTCGGAAGTGGCTGATATTAAGAATATTGGAGGTGCAGCAGGTGGTAATATCACGGCTGCAACATTCCTCCATCATTTCACGGATTATCCTTGGATCCACTTGGATATTGCGGGACCCGCGTTCATGGACAGCACCAAGGATTATCGGTTGAAGGGCGGCACGGGAACGGGCGTGCGATTGTTGTACCATTTCATCAAGAACAATTACGCCTAATGGCGAACGTGCAGGCGTACGGAAACGCGATCTATCGTTCGGTGGCTTTGCCTATCGGTGATGCAACGAATGCTGCTGAACTGATTCTTGAAATGCAAAATCTACAGAAGCAATTGGCCTGTCCGTTGGTTTCGGCCAAGCACGTTGGACTGAATTTGCAGGCATTTATCATCAACCTCAATTATGCACGTCCAAAACCTGAAGATTTTGAGGCTGTTTTCATCAATCCGAAGCTGATTTCGAGTAAAGCTCCGTTGGTTTCAGGATTGGAAGAAGATATTAGTCTTCCGAGGCTGTCGGTTTCCATCGAACGGCCAAAACAAATAGAGGTCTGTTTTTTTGATGGGGATCTGAAGGAACAAACGGCAACGTTTTCCGACCTTGCGGCCCGTTTGGTGCAGCAGGGTATCGATCAACTGAACGGAATCACGCTCATCGATCGATTGAACACGCATCGGCAGCGTTCAGTAAAAGGACACTTGAAGCGCATCGCGGAACGCAAAATTGAAACGAAATACTCTTTGGAGTGGGACGAGTGACAAGAGATAAGTTTACAGAGTTGACGGAGTTTATAAAGTTGAATTCAATAGCAATTCTGTTGGTTTTGACGTATTCGCATATTCGTACTTATTCGTTATTCGCTACCCATACAAACTAATTAACTGGTCAACTAATCAACTGAATACTAAATGAAACCATACGCAAAACTGGTCATCGTCCGCCACGGACAATCGCAATGGAACGCAGAGAACCGCTTTACGGGTTGGGTCAACGTTGACCTTGCTCCGAAAGGAGTTGCGGAAGCAAAGGAAGCTGGCGAGAAACTGAAAGGTTACAAATTCGACAAGGGTTTCACCTCAGCCTTGGTGCGTGCTCAGAATACGCTGAAGAATATTTTGGAAGTGATTGGTCAACCTGATCTTGAAGTAGTTGAGAATGAAGCCCTGAACGAGCGCATGTATGGCGACCTGCAAGGCATGAACAAGGACGAGGCACGGGCACAGTTCGGTGCAGAGCAGGTTCATATTTGGAGAAGAAGTTTCGATACACCACCTCCGGGAGGTGAAAGTCTGAAAGGAACGGCCGACCGCGTACTGCCTTATTTCAAAGAGGTGATTGAACCAGAACTGAAAGCAGGCAAGACCATTATCATTGCGGCTCATGGAAACAGCCTTCGTGCATTGATCATGTATCTCGAAAAACTGTCTCCAGAGGAAATCCTGAAAACGGAAGTGCCAACAGGTAAACCGAAGCTGTACGAGTTCGATAAGGATCTGAACGTAATTCGGACAGATTACATCTAAGACATTATTTAGCCACTGATGCACAGATTACCACAGATTTTCACAGAGATGAGTCAGAGAAATCCGAGAAAATCTGTGCATCCGTGGCGAATTCATGTTTTCAAAGCAATTGTACACTTAGCGTCTTTGCGCCTTTGCGTGAGGAACACAATACCTAACTTCGCGGCATGGATATGATGATGGGCAAATCGCTGGTCATTGCGGTCGATTTTGACGGAACCGTGGTGGAGCACAAATACCCTGCTATTGGCAAAGAAATGCCCTTTGCGTTTGCTACGCTGAAGGAACTTCAGAAACGCGGTCACAGATTAATTCTATGGACGTTCCGCCATGGAAAAACCTTGGATGAAGCCGTGGAATACTGCCGTCAGAACGGAATTGAGTTCTATGCGGTGAACAGAAGTTTTCCCGAAGAGCAGTTTGATTCGAATGAAGCCAGCCGCAAAATTGATTGCGATCTGTTCATTGATGATCGGAACGTAGGTGGATTTATCGGTTGGGGCGAGATATTCAGAATCATTCATCCAGAAGCGGCTGGCGAACAGATGCATCAGCCGAAGCAGAAGAGTAAAGGAATGTTCGGAAAATTGTTTGGAGGATAATGGCAGTACTGAAGACGAAAGAGCAGATTGAATTGATGCGGGAGAGCGCCTTGGTGGTTTCGCGCACGTTGGGCGAAGTGGCCAAACTCATCAGACCAGGCGTTACGCCATTGGAATTGGATAAAGTGGCCGAAGAATACATCCGCGACCAAGGTGCCGTGCCAGGGTTTTTAGGTTACGGTGGTTTCCCGAATACGCTTTGTACTTCTGTAAACGAGCAGGTGGTCCATGGAATTCCTTCCGATAAAGCGCTGGAAGAAGGCGACATCATTTCTGTTGACTGTGGCGCGATTCTGAACGGTTACTATGGCGATCATGCGTTCACATTTGCCGTTGGTGAGATCAAGGATGAAGTGAAGAAGCTTCTGAAAGTGACAGAAGAAAGTCTTTACCTCGGAATTGAGCAGATCCGATCTGGAAATCGAATTGGAGATGTGGGCTACGCGGTGCAGCATCATGCCGAAAAACATGGTTACGGAGTTGTGAGGGAATTGGTAGGTCATGGTCTGGGCAAGAGCATGCACGAAGATCCCGAACTTCCGAACTATGGAAAGCGAGGAGATGGTAAAAAGATGAAGGAAGGTCTGGTGTTGGCCATTGAGCCGATGATCAATCTTGGAACAGCCGATGTTGCACAATTGGAAGATGGCTGGACCATCGTTACATTGGATGGAAAACCTTCCGCACACTTCGAGCATGATGTGGCCATCGTTGGTGGAAAACCTGAGATTCTTTCCACGTTCAAGTACGTGTATGATGCACTTGGTTTGGAAGATCCGTTCAAAGACAGACAATCGTTTTATCAAACTCCAGTAGAGAAATGATGAACATGAAATAGCCACAGATGCACAGATTTGCTCTGATTTCAGTGATGATTTAAGTTCTCTCCGTGAAAATCTGTGGCAATCTGCGCATCCGTGACCAAACGAATTTCACTCATAATTATCAATTAATAATTCCGAAGGTTGTTTCATTTCCTGCTCAGAACCATCCCGCGCCCAATCCTCATTAGACTGAGCTACATCTTCAGTTTCTTTTCGCCTGTTTTTTATGGTGGGAACAAGTACGAATGTCCCGTTTGCGAAGGCCATTTCCGTAAGTTTTTACCGTATGGTTATGATGGTGCTGCCAAACGTGAGAACGTGCTTTGCCCTAAGTGCTTAACGCTTGAAAGACACCGTGTGCTTTGGCTTTATCTCAAAGAACGAACGGACTTCTTTACCAAGCCTCGAAAGATGTTGCACATCGCGCCCGAGCAACCCTTTTTAGGTCGTTTTAGGAAGATGAAACATTTGGATCTGACCACGGCCGATCTCTTTTCGCCTTTGGCGGATGTGAAGTGCGATATTCAGGACATGCCGTTTGAGGACAACACCTTCGATGTCATTTTCTGTAACCATGTTTTGGAGCATGTGGATGATGACCACAAAGCCATGAGCGAGCTCTACCGCGTGATGAAACCAGGCGGATTCGGCATTTTCCAAGTTCCGATCGATTATACGAATGAAACCACGCTGGAAGACCCAAATATCACTTCTGAGGAAGATCGAGTGAAATACTATTGGCAGAAAGACCATGTGCGTCTGTACGGAATGGACTATCCCTCAAAATTGGAAGTGGTCGGCTTCAACGCGCAGCGCATCGATATGGCAGAAGAGGTAGGCGATGAACTCCGCGACCGCTACCGCTTAGGGTATGGCGACAAGGTCTATCGGGTGGATAAAAGCTAACCGATCTTCACCGAGGTCATGCTCAGCGAGCCTGCCATCAGTTTATCGTTGAAGAGTTCCAGATCTTCAGATTTTCCTTTCAGTCCGAGTGTGTAGATAAGCGGAAGAAAGTGATCAGGAGTTGGAATGGCCAATTGATAGGCTTTTCCTTGATCTCGGTAATCCAATAGTGGTTTGAAATCGTCATCCAGTATGTGAGAATTGATGCTGGTGCGCGCTTCCATGGCCCAATCGTATCCGTGGTTTTCCTTGTTGATGTTCGGCCAATCTACCATGCGCAGATTGTGAACAATATTTCCGCTGCCAATTATCAGAACGCCCTTTTCGCGTAGCGATTGAAGCTTTGAAGCCAACTGGAAATGATATTCTGGCGGTTTAGTATAATCGATGCTGAGTTGAATTACTGGTACATCCGCATTCGGATAAAGATGCTTTACCACAGACCAAGTACCGTGATCCAAGCCCCAGTCTTGGTCGAGCCCGACATGTTTACCCAATAAACGTTGTGTTTGAACGGCCAATTCTGGTGAACCTGGAGCTGGATATTGCACATCGAACAACGTTTGTAGGAACCCTCCAAAATCGTGAATTGTTCTTGGTTGTTCCATGGCCGTGACCATGGTTCCTTTGGTGTACCAATGCGCGGAAATACACAGAATGGCATTCGGTTGCGGCAATTCCCTTCCAAGTTTTCGGAAATTCTGTACGAAGTCGTTTTCCTCAATGGCGTTCATTGGGCTTCCATGACCCAGAAAAAGCACGGGCATTTTCTCAGTAGAAGAAAAGGTTGCTGTAAACGATCTAAGACTATTGAGTGGATTCATTGAGAGTGCGATTGGAGCTGCGGACAGCGCTTTTATGAAGGATTTCCGTTTCATTCAATGTTTAAACATTGAAATTATGGAAATGTTTGAAATGTCGGGTAGCGATGCTCTCCGATTTAAGCAAAACCGATCTGGTTTCCGTTTGATGGATCAAAGAAATAACCCTGAAAATTTGGAATTCCGCTTAATGATGTTACAATGGGCGGATGATCATTTCAAATTCTATAGAAACACGGGTGTTCGATGCGCTGGAGCGTCCGTCTGAACTTCAGAAGCGCGAAATAGTTGATTTTCTTCACGAACATCTTCAGGAATACGGAGACCCGAAGGAGCAGATTCTAAGGTGCCTCAACTTCGCGGTGAAGGAAACCACATCATTCGGTGGGTTTGTCATTGTCTCGTACGATAAGGACAAGGTCACAGGTGCCGTGATTGTGAACCGAACAGGCATGGGTGGCTACATTCCAGAGAACATTTTGGTTTACATCGCCACGCATCAAGACTACCGAGGGCAGGGCATTGGCAAGAAGCTGATGGAGGAGACACTGAGTTTCGCCAAAGGCGATATTGCCTTGCATGTGGAGCACAACAATCCTGCAAAGAAACTTTACGAGAAGTTCGGTTTTACCAACCCGTATCTGGAGATGCGCCTAAAGCGATGATCCGATATGGGCATACATTGGGTTGATCTGACCATATTCATCACCTATCTCCTGGCCATGCTTGGGGTGGGTGTTTACTTCCTCAACAAGAACACTTCGGAAGAAGACTACTATGTGGGCGGCAGAACCATGGGCGCGGGCCATGTGGGGCTTTCTGTGGTTGCCACCGATGTCGGTGGTGGGTTTTCCATCGGGTTGGGAGGCCTTGGTTTCATGATGGGCATCTCGGGCAGTTGGATGCTCTTTACAGGATTGCTGGGTGCTTGGCTCAGCGCGGTTTTCCTCATTCCAAAGGTTTATCCCATCGCTCGAAAAAAGAACCTGCTCAGCTTTCCAGAAATGCTGGAACATTTCTACGATTCGAAAGTGGCGTTCATCGCAGGCATCATCTCGCTGATCGGTTATGTCGGGTTTACAAGTTCGCAGGTGTTGGCTGGCGCGAAGTTGGCTGCGGCCACTTTTCCCAGCATTTCCATTCCGCAAGCGGTGCTGATGATGGGCATAATTGCCGTGGCATACACGGTCATTGGTGGCATCAAAGCGGTCATCTACACCGACACAATTCAATGGATCATTCTCATGTGCGGACTGGTTTTTATCGGTATTCCCATCGGTTACGTGAAAGTGGGCGGCTGGGAAGCGATCAGTTCCATTGCGGAACCCGAAATGCTGCAACTCTCCAATCTTTCGTTCATGCAATTCTTCAATTGGGCGATAACCATTGTACCGATATGGTTTGTGGGAATGACGCTCTACCAACGCATATATGCGTGCCGCGATGAGCAAACGGCCAAGAAAGCGTGGCGCGTGGCAGGACTTTTCGAATGGCCCGTGATGGCCTTTATGGGTGTGATACTTGGGCTTTTCGGTCGCGTGGCGTTTGAACAAGGGATGTTCGAAGCGGTCGGTTATCCCGCAACAGGTCATTTGGATGCCGAACTCGGTCTGCCGCTGTTGCTGAGCAATATTCTACCTATCGGTTTGATGGGGTTGATGATGTCGGCCTATTTCTCGGCCATCATGTCCACGGCAGACAGTTGTTTGATGGCAGCATCAGGCAACTTCCTTACAGATGTTCTCGGCAAGGTGAAACACGGCAGCAACACCAGTTTGCGTTGGTCGCAACTGACCACGCTGGCCATTGGTGTCATTGCCATTCTTCTTGCCACCATGATGCAGAACGTGCTGGATTTGATGCTGTACTCGTACGCGTTCATGGTTTCGGGGCTTTTTGTGCCTGTTCTGGGCATGTTGATGCTGAAGAGGCCATCATCATTGGCGGCACTTGTTGCCATGGTCTCGGGAGGAATGACTACCCTTGTACTCATCGTATCCGATTTGGAGCTTCCATTCGGATTGGACGAGAATTTCTTCGGGATTTCGGTTTCTGCCGCCAGTTTCGTCCTTGTTCAATTCTTCTCTTCAGACCGAACTAAAACCACCTTATAGATGGCCACAAAAACACATGTACCAACGAAACTATTGATCAAGCTGCGTAAGCTGTTGCACCGTTATCCAGAGCTGTCTGGACAGGAGACGGAAACGGCCAAGCGCATTTCTGGTTTTCTGAGTTCCTACAAACCGACCAAGCTCATTGATGGCATTGGCGGCAATGGTGTTGCGGCCGTTTACTCGTATTTCGGTTCGGGGCCAACGGTGCTTATCCGTTGCGAGTTGGACGCGCTGCCCATTGAAGAGATCAACACGTTCGAGCATCGCTCGGAAGATGAACATGTTTCGCACAAATGCGGACATGACGGCCACATGAGCATTCTGGCGGGGTTGGCAGTTCACTTCAGCAAGAACCGTCCGAAGGTGGGCAAGGTGGTGTTGCTTTTTCAGCCTGCCGAGGAAAATGGCGAAGGTGCCAAAGCGGTGCTGGAAGACCCGAAGTTTGACGAGATCAGACCCGATTACGTTTTCGCGCTGCATAATCTTCCTGGCTACCCGATGCACAAGATCGTCTGCTGTGCTGGTAGTTTCACCGCTTCGGTTCAAAGCATCATCATTAAATTACATGGAAAGACCTCGCACGCAGGCGAACCCGATCTTGGAATAAATCCTGCCCTCGCGATAGCCGAAATTCTTCAGAAAACGAACAAGTTGCAGGTCCCGAAGGAGGAGAAAGGTTTTAAGCAGGTAACGCCCATTCAGATAGAAATGGGAGAAGAAGCCTACGGCATTTCGGCAGGTTATGGCGAGGTGAAACTCACCATCCGCACGTGGGACAGTGAGACCATGGAAGAACTTGCGGCTGATTGCGAAAAGCTGGCGCAGAAGATCGGTAAGAAATACAAACTGAAAGTAGAGATCGACTGGACGCAGTTCTTCTCGGCCAACCAGAACGGAGCTGAGATGGTGGAGGTCGTTCGCGAAGCGGCCAAAACAAACGGGTTCGAATTTGAAGAGAAGCAGGAACCCTTCCGCTGGGGCGAGGATTTCGGACTCTTCACCGAGCAGTTCAAGGGAGCCATGTTCGGTATTGGAGCTGGCGAAAAAACACCTGCGCTGCACAATCCCGATTACGATTTCCCCGATGAGATCACACCAACGGGTGTGAAGATGTTCAGCACAATTGTCGATCTGATCTTGAGCAAATAAGATGGTTCATACTTCCACCATAGAGATCAGCCAAAGCGCATTGAAAGCGAACGTTGGTTTTATCAAAGATCTGCTTGGCGATGGCTGCGAACTCTCTTCGGTGGTGAAGGGAAATGCCTACGGCCACGGCATCGGTCAGTTTGTGCCGCTGGCAGAAGAATGCGGAGTGCGGCATTTCTCGGTTTTCAGCGCACAGGAAGCATTTCAGGCAAAGGAAGTGCTAAGCAGCAACAGCGAGGTGATGATCATGGGAATGATCGATAAGGCTGACATTGAATGGGCCGTCCGCAACCATATTTCCTTTTTTGTGTTCGACATTACTCGTTTGGAAAACGCCTTGGAAGTGGCCAAACGGATCAAGATCCCTGCTCGTATCCACATTGAATTGGACACAGGCCTGAACCGAACTGGTTACACCAAAAAGCAACTGCGAACGGTTGTCGAGTTTCTGACCAAGCACGCAAAGTACTTCATTGTCGAAGGTCTTTGCACGCACTATGCAGGCGCGGAAAGTATTGCCAACCACGTGCGCGTCAGTCAGCAATACAAACTTTTTAATAAGTACAAACGATGGCTTTCAGAGAAGGGAATTGAGCCGATACGCCTGCATACGGCATGTTCTGCAGCTGCCATTTCGTACCCGAAAACACGCATGGACATGGCGCGTATCGGCATCATGCAGTACGGCTATTGGCCAAGTCGCGAGACGCACATCAATTTCATTGGCGGCAAGCGCGAAAAAGAAGATCCGCTAAAGCAGGTAATAACTTGGAAGAGCCGTGTGATGACCACACACTTGGTGCATGCGGGCGAGTTTGTCGGTTACGGCACCAGTTACATGGCCGAACAGGATATGAAAGTGGCCGTGGTGCCTGTCGGTTATGCACAAGGCTACAGCCGCTCGCTCAGCAACACGGGCCGCATTCTTATCAGAGGTGCTCGCGTAAGCGTGATAGGCGTGGTGAACATGAACATGCTTATTGCTGATGTTTCCAACGTTCCCGAAACCAGCATTGGCGATGAAGTGGTGCTGATAGGCAGACAGGGTGATATGGGCATCAGCGTTTCATCCTTCGGTGAACTCAGCGCCCAGCTCAATTACGAACTACTCACGCGGTTGCCGCACGACATTCCGCGCATCATAACCCCATGAACCATGGCTTACATTGAACTTTACAAAGACCGACTGGCAAACAACTATCATTTCCTCGATGAACTCTTCAAGGAGTATGGAAAGGAATGGGCGGTGGTGACCAAAATGCTTTGCGGCAACCGAACGTACATCCAAGAGATCATCAAACTCGGAGCAACAGAACTGTGCGATTCGCGCATCAGCAACCTGAAAGTGGTGAAGGAAATTGATCCGAGTGTGCAGACGGTGTACATCAAACCGCCCGCCAAGCGAAGCATAGACAAGGTGGTGAAGTATGCCGATGTGAGTTTCAATACGGAATTCGCGACCATCAAAATGCTGTCGGAGGAGGCTGTGAAGCAGAACAAGACGCACAAGGTCATCATCATGATCGAGTTGGGAGACCTGCGCGAAGGTATCATGGGCGATCACCTCATCGACTTTTACGACAGCATCTTCAAACTACCGAACATTGAAATTTCGGGTATCGGCACCAATCTCAACTGCCTCAATGGAGTGCTGCCATCGCAGGATAAACTCATTCAATTGAGCTTGTATCAGCAGTTGGTTGAGTTCAAATTCAATCGCGATATTCCTTGGGTAACGGGCGGTACTTCGGTTATTATTCCGTTGCTGTTGCAGCATCAGGTACCCGATGGCGTCAATCATTTCCGCGTGGGCGAAACACTCTATTTCGGCAATAACCTGCTTACCGAGGAAACCATTGACGGCATGAAACCCGATGTGATCAAACTTTTTACGGAGATCATTGAGATAACCGAAAAGCCCAAAGTGCCGATCGGTTATTTGGCGGAGAACCCTTCGGGCGAAGTGTTTAAAGTGGATGAAAATGACTTCGGTGAGAATATGCACCGCGCCATTCTTGATATTGGTCTGCTGGATATTTCGACCGATTTCCTCATTCCTGAGGATGAGCATATTGAGGTTGTCGGTGCCAGTTCGGACATGCTGGTCATCGATATCAGCAACAGCGAGAAGGAATACAAAGTGGGTGACATTGTCTCTTTCCGTCTCAAATACATGGGCGCGCTCGGACTGCTCAATTCCGATTATATCGAAAAACGGTTGGTTTGAAAGACGGGTTTCGGTTGTAACTTCGTCATGCATCTCACCGAATGAACAGTTTCCTCGATACGCTTGACACTTGGTTGCACAACGCGGCTTTCAACCGATTGGTGTATGTGGGATTGGGAATTGTGGTCGTCATCATTCTCACGGCATTTCTCAAGCGGATCGTCAATACCAACATCACCAACACGGATCATCGCTATCGCGTGCGAAAGGCGGTGAACTTTATCGGCTATCTGCTGATCGTTCTCATCACATTGGTTGTGTATGCCGATAAACTGGGGAATTTGGGTGTGGCCTTGGGGTTGGCAGGCGCAGGGATCACCTTCGCGCTACAGGAAGTGATCGTCAGTTTTGCAGGTTGGCTGAACATCATCCTTTCAGGAACGCCAAGCGTAGGACAGCGCGTGAAGATCGGTGAGGCGAAAGGCGACATCATTGACATTGGTGTGATGAAAACCACCATCATGGAGATCGGAGATTGGGTGGATGGCGACCTCTACAACGGGCGCATCATTACCATGGCAAACAGCTACGTTTTCAAGCAGTTGGTAAGCAACTACTCTGCAGAATTTCCTTTTCTGTGGGATGAGATACAAGTTCCCGTTCGGACGGAAAGCGACCATGCGCTGGCGCGCAAGATATTTACCGATGTGGTGAATGACGTGTGCCAGGATTATGCGCTCAAAAGTCAGAAGGATTGGAAACGATTGGCCAACAAGTTCAGAGTGGAGGAAGCGCGGGTGCTTCCTACGGTCACGCTTCGTTTTGATGAGAATTGGATCACCTTCACCTTGCGGTATATTGTGGATTACAAGAGCAGAAGAAGTACCAAGGACCGCATTTACACGGCTTTGCTCGATGAGATCGGTAAGCATGAGAACATCGGCATTGCAACTACAACTTCGGAGGTTACAAGCATTGTGAAATCCGATTCAAACTGAAAATTGTTGTTGAAACTCAGAGATCATCTGATTTTGCAACCGTTTGAAACATCGGTTTTTCAGGTACACTTTTCGAATCACTAATTTCACGGCAAACAGAGAACAATGAGTTATAAAATAGGAGTGTTGCTTTCTGGCAATGGAGTGTATGACGGGTCGGAAATTCACGAGAGCGTGTTCACGCTTTTGGCCATCGATGAGAACAGGGGCGAGGCTATCTGCATGGCTCCAAATGTGGATCAGTATCACGTGATCAACCACATTTCTGGAGATGAGATGCAGGAGAAGCGCAACGTCATGGTGGAAGCCGCCCGCATTGCCCGTGGAGCCATTTCCGATCTGGCCGATATGAGTTCAGCCGATATGGATGCGTTGGTCATTCCAGGCGGTTTTGGAGCAGCCAAGAACCTTACCACGTGGGCGTTCAACGGTCCAGATGGCGAGATTAATGAAGAAGTGAAACGCATCATCAATGAAATGGTGAATGCCAATAAACCGATCGTTGGGCTTTGCATGGGGCCGACCGTTATCGCCAAAGCATTGGAAGGAGCAGGATTAAATGAGCATCTCACGGTTGGAACAACCCAAGAAGCTTCGCCTTATGAGATCGGTGCCATCAGCGCAGGAATGGTGAAGACGGGTGCCGTGGCCGAAATGAAGACGGTACACGAGATTTCCGTGGACACGGAGAACCGCATCATCACCGCGCCATGCTACATGATGGAAGCTTCTATCTCGGACATCCGAGACAACATCAAGCAGGCCATCGATCAATTGTTTGAGATGTTGGAAGAGGGTTGATGTGTCAGTTACCCTGAACTTGTTTCAGGGTCTGTTGATAGATGCTGAAACAAGTTCAGCATGACCTGAAGTAGAACGCTTTGATTTAACCTTGATACTGTGAATTCATATCTGATCCGTTTTTTCTTTTTTCTTTTTTCGGTTCTCCTTGTTTCATGCGGGAAGTACCCAACATTCACAGGAGATTACACACGTATCGAGGTCGGTCGAGGGCCAGAGGATATTGCCTTAGATACCATGGGTGGCAACGAACGGTTGATCATTTCATGTTCGGAAAGACGCTCTGAAGATTATTCCAAGAATGGATTTTACGATTACAACATCTCCTCAGGGAAACTGGTGAAACTGCCAATGGAAGGCCTGCCAGAATCGATTGCGTTCCGTCCGCATGGTATTGATATTGGCGTGGTGAACGGAGAAAAACTCATTTACAGCGTAAACCACGAGAAGAACGAGGCTGATTTTCCTCCGACAGGAAGACAGAGCATTCTGGTTTTTGAATTGCTGGATGACAAGGTGGTTTTCAAACAGCAGTTGACCTCCGAACTCATCATTTCACCGAATGATGTCTGCACGGATCACCAAGGTGGCATTTACGTGAGCAACGATAGCGGCAAGCGCAACGGCATCTGGGAAAAACTCTTCGAACTCAAGCGCAGCTTCGTAATTCATTATGATGGAAATTCTTGGTCTGCCGTAGGCGATAAACTGAAATATGCGAACGGAGTTGGCGTGAAGGATGGACGATTGTACATCACAGGAACGCAAGAGAAAAACATCATCTCGTATGCGATCAATGCAGATGGTTCGTATTCGGATAAGAAGGAAATCCCGTGTTTGAAAGGCAACGACAACATTACGTTTCACGGAAATGAGATCGTGACCACCGCACACTTGGATTTCCTGAAATTCATGAAGCACGTGAAGCATGCCGATAAACCTTCGCCCTGCGCGGTTTATACGGTAAATCTTGAAACCGAAGCCATCGACACCCTTTACGTGGACGCGGGAACCATTCTCAGCGCAGCTTCCACTGGACTGATCTATAACGGGAATCTTTATATCTCACAGGTTTTCAACCCGTATATTCTGCAGGTCCCACTCAATAAATAAGTTGTTGAGCGGGTGGCGAACTCAACGTTTGAACATTGATCTTATATTTGGGTTGTCTGTGATACGATGCAGGCATTGGAGTCCATGAAATTAGAAGAGGAAATAAAGCAGGAGAAAGGCTTTTCGAGCGAGCGTCATAAAGCCGTGGTGAATATCATGTTTACCGACAGTTGGATCCGAAGCATGTTGAATGACCTGCTGAAACCGCACAAGCTCACCAATCAGCAATATAATGTGCTTCGTATTCTGCGCGGAAGTACACCGAAGCCGCTGAGTACGTCATGCATCCGCGGACGAATGTTGGACAAGATGTCAGACGCTTCGCGTATTGTGGACAGATTGGTGCAGAAAGGTCTGGTAAGCCGCAAAACGTGTTCGGTAGACAAGCGTTTGGTGGATGTGTTTATTACCAAAGCAGGCTTGAAGTTGCTGGAGGCCATTGATGTGCAGATGGAGAACTTCAACAAGAAAGTGGTGACCATCACCGAAGAGGAAGCGGCAACCCTGAACTCGATTCTTGACAAGCTGCGTGGTTGAGGTCATTCCGAACTTGTTTCGGAATCTACAGTTTAGACCCTGAAACAAGTTCAGGGTGACGCGGATGGTTTTGATTTGTCCTGCTTTGAACTGATGTAAGCATCCACCCGTTGCTCCAAGATCTCTAAAGGCATTGCGCCTTCATTCAATAATACTCCGTGGAATTCTTTGATGTCAAAATCAGAAATTTGTGATTCCGCACGTTGGCGCAGCTCTCGGAATTTCATCAAACCGACCTTATACGCACAACCTTGTCCAGGCCAAACGATGTAGCGGTCCACTTCATCCGCAGCTTCTGATTCCGAAAGGCTCGCATTTTCCATCATGAATGTAATGGCCTGTTCGCGCAGCCATTTTTTGTGGTGAATGCCAATGTCGGCCATCATTCGTGCCGTTCGGAAAAGTTCCGACTGTACCTGTCCCATCTGGTCAAAAGCGTCCAACGTTCCTGTCATTTCATGACCAAGTTGTTCGGCATACATGCCCCAGCCTTCGGTGTAAGCAGAAAAAGGAATGAATCTTCGAAACGTGGGCAATTCCGTCAGATCGGCCTGAATTCCCTTTTGGATATGATGACCAGGAATCCCTTCGTGATACGCGAACGTTTTGGCCAGATACTTTGGGAATTGCTCCGCTTTCCACGTGTTCACATACACCTTTCCGTTGCGTCTTGGTTCGCCACGTGGTGGAATGTAAAACGCAAACGTGCTGTTGTTTGCTCTATACGCTGGCAATTCCAAGATTTCCAATTCGGTTGATGGCAGCCGATTGAAATAGGAGGGAAGCAACGGTTTCATCGCATCCGAAACTTCACTGAAATATTGAATGGTCTGCAATCTGCCCAAAGAGTCAGTGCGAAAGCTGTCAACCACAGCACCTTTTGTGAAAACCTGAAGTTTGGAGAGTTCGGCATTCAACCGTTCCATCTCGGTCTTTCCCCATTCATAAAGACTATCAGGGTCGAGTTTCAGCGTGGTCTGTTGCAGGAGGCAACTTCGGTAATAGGCATCGCCATTGGGCAATTGCCAAACACCCGCTATGTTCAGCGAGCTACGTTCCAGTTGAAGCAAATACTGGGAAAGTCTGCGGTAGGCAGGAATGACCTCTCCTTGAATGGTTTCGCGGCATTGCGCAATGTAGCGGTCGCGTTTGGTCGGTTCCAGCAACCCAATGGCATTCAGTTTCTTTTGGAAGGAGGTGAACAGTACATTTTCCTCAACTGGCGTTTGGTAGAAATGGTCACAGAAAAGGATGGCCTCCTTTAGAATATGGGTGGGAGGAACGATTCCTCGCTTCTTGCGTTCTTCCAACGCATCGATCACCGAACCGAATTTCTCATCGATCTTTTCCAGTCGACTCAGGTAATTTTCAATATCATTTCGTGATTGAAGTGGAAGACTGTTCATGAACTGCGGCACTTCGATATGCGCCCCGGAAATGTGTGTGATCGGGTAATCATGAAACAGAAATGGCTCGGCAGCCACGCCCGTTTTCAGAAACCAATGCAGCACATCGTAAGACACTTTTTGACTTTCGTTGAGTTTAGAACGGTCATATTCCTCTAACAGGTTGAGGTTCTTTCGTCCAACCTCGGCCAAGCGTTCCGTGGCCTTTGGCGAAATATCGGTCAGCTCGCTTTTGTAGCCGCTTATCCAAAATGGTTTCAGAACGCCTGTTTGAGTAAGCGCTTCGGGGTCATCCCAAAGGAATTCGATGTAAACACGTTCAAAAAAGTGGTCGATATTGATCGGTTTGAACCAAACCAGTTTGGCGAACCAGATGCCAAAAAACAGCAGTAGCGCACTTCCTAATATGAGCAGTATGAAGGTCGCTTTCCGCATGTTCCTCAAAGTAAACAATTGCTGCAGGAATGTGGTTTCTTTGCGGAGCAATGAGGGTTGAAATAATTACGATAGGAGATGAGATTCTGATCGGTCAGATCGTGGACACGAACTCTGCTTGGATGGCGCAGAAGCTCAATGACATTGGTGCGAAAGTGGAGCGCATCACCACCATTTCGGATGGATTGGATGATATTCTGGACGCATTGAAAGATGCGCAGGACCGAGCCGATGTGGTGCTGATAACCGGAGGTTTGGGGCCGACAAAAGATGATGTGACCAAGAAAGCTTTGGCGAAGTATTTCAACTGCGGATTCACATTTTATCCAGAAATAGCTGACCACATAGCAGAATTGTTTGCACGGTTCGGGAGGGAAATGAGCGAGTTGAACCGATTGCAGGCAGAGCTTCCAACGGCATGCGAACCCTTGCAGAACAATCAAGGAACGGCTCCTGGAATGTGGTTTGGGAAAGACCGAACGGTGTTCGTAAGCATGCCTGGCGTTCCTTACGAAATGAAAGGCATCATGCGCGAGCATGTGTTGCCTCGGTTGAAGGAAAAATACAGCATGCCGACCATTCTGCACCGAACGGTACTAACGATGGGAATGGGTGAAAGCTGGCTTTCAGAGCGCATTGCCAATTGGGAAGATGCTTTGCCGAAAGGAATCAAACTTGCGTATCTGCCTTCACCCGGAAGGGTAAGGTTGCGACTTACCGCTATTGGAAATGACGAACATTCGGTTTCTGAGACACTTGAAGCAGAAGTATTGAAGCTGCTGACGCTGATCCCAGAACTTGTTTATGGTTTTGATGATGACACCATTGAGTCGGTGGTTGGGGATCATTTGCGGAAACTTGGAAAGACCGTGAGCACCGCTGAGAGCTGTACGGGAGGTCTCATTGCTCATAAGATCACGTCTGTATCAGGTTCGTCCGATTATTATTTGGGATCGGTGGTTTCGTATGCCAATGAGGTGAAAATGGATGAATTGGGGGTTTCGGAGGAAAACCTGAAAAACTTCGGGGCGGTGAGCGAGGAAGTGGTGCGCCAAATGGCGGAAGGTGTGCGCGAAAAGATGAAAACCGATTACAGTATTGCAACTTCAGGAATTGCAGGCCCAGATGGCGGAACGGCCGAAAAACCTGTTGGAACCGTTTGGCTTGCAGTTGCAACTCCATCGGAGACCATTGCCAAGAAATATCTTTTTGGGCATAACCGCGAGCGGAATATTGAGATGAGCGCGAACACGGCTCTGAACATGTTGCGCAAACAGTTGATCTGAAATCGGTTAACTATTGCATAACATTTCTACATTTGGGTTCAACCCTAAAACCAATTAGATGATCAGACAGTTTACAAGTGTTGCTTTTATAGTGACAATTATGGCATTTGCTTCGGGCTGTAAGCAGGAAACGAAGAACTATGCCGCTGATTTTGAAGCGAGCATGACCAATATTGGCGTTGGTCAGGCCGTGAATTTCGAAGACAATTCCATTGGAGCAGTAACGGCTTGGGAATGGTCATTTGATGGAGGAACACCAAGCACGGCATCGGTCAAAGACCCTGATGGGATTCTTTATACCGAAGCAGGGACCTACGATGTAACGCTGACCATTACCACCGATGCGGGAAAGTCTACCGAGACGAAAACCGGTTATATCGTAGTGACGGTTCCAGATGGTGGTTGCGGTGATCTGACCACGGTCACGGATATTGACGGAAACGTTTACTCGGTTGTTACCATTGGCACGCAATGCTGGATGGGCGAGAACTTGAAGACTTCTCATTACCGCGATGGAAGTGCCATTGCAGAGGTTTCTGACAGTACCCAATGGAAATATCTGCAGACTGGAGCCTATTGCTTCTATAAGAACGATAATTCCTTTGAGGCTACTTATGGAAAGCTCTACAACTGGTATGCGATCAATGATAGTAGTGGAATTTGTCCAGATGGATGGCACGTGCCGCAGGACAGCGAGTTCAAAACCTTGGTCGATTACTTGGGTGCTTCAGATGGTGTGGCTGGAGGCCGTTTGAAAGAAGACGGAACAACCCATTGGGAAGACCCGAACACGGGCGGTTCCAACACCAGTGGCTGGACAGGATTGCCCGGTGGCATGCGTTATCGCGAAGGACAGTTCGATCAAGAAGGAAGGAACGGGTTGTTCTGGTCTGCCAGAAGAGAAAGCGAATCGTTGGCGTACTTCCTTACACTCACTTACAATAGTGAAGATGCTTTCCGCACATACATTTACAAGCAAAGCGGATTTTCCTGTCGATGTGTGAAGGATTGACAAATAAATAGTGTTTGTGTTCTGATAAAATACTTCTACATTTGCAGCCCGAAATTTTGAACTATTAAGCACAGAAGCCATGTCTAAGGTTTGTCAGATAACAGGAAAGAAAGTGATGGTTGGGAACAATGTTTCTCACTCGAATGCGAAAACGAAGCGGAAATTCCTTCCAAACCTTTTCAAGAAGAAGTTCTTCGTTCCATCGACAGGTGAGACTGTAACATTGAAGGTTTCTGCCAACGGGTTGAGAACCATCAACAAAAATGGCATTGAGGCTGCATTGAAGAATGCAAAGGAGAAAGGCTTCTTGTAAAAACAGATTTTAAGCTATTCAAACGCTGCCATCAGTATGATTCTGGTGGCAGCGTTTTTGTTTTTTATGCTCCACATGAAATAGCCACAGAGACACAGATTTTCACAGATTTCACAGAGAGATTTTAAGACCTCTGTGAAATCTGTGTTTCTGTAGCCAAAGAGTGTCCTTTTGAGGTTTACATGAGGGTCGGCATCTGTTCTGCAACCTTCATTTTCAGGACGTTTTTTTTGGGAGCGGAAGAGTGAAAAACTATTCAATATTCTGAGGCTGATGATTTACTTTCTTTGAGACCATGAGAAATCTCTTACTACTTGTTCTGATTCTTCCGTTTGCGGCAAATGCCCAGGAATTTACGTTGGCGGATACGCTGCGCGGAACGCTTTCTCCGATACGTGCGTGTTTCGATGTAACGTATTATGACCTTCAATTGAAGGTTGACATTGAAGGGAAGTCTATTTCGGGTGTGAATGAGATTCATTTTCAGACCATGACGGATTTTGACAGTCTGCAATTGGATCTGTTCGCGAACATGACCATTGACAGCGTTCTCTACCATGGGAAGCAATTGGGTTTTTCGCGTTTGTTCGATGCGTTTTTTGTGCGTTTCCCAGAGACGATGAAGGCGGGGGAAGATGGGGTTGTTTCCGTTTACTATCACGGGCAACCGACCATAGCCAAACGCGCGCCTTGGGATGGTGGTTTTGTGTGGACAAAGGACGGGTCTGGTAAACCATGGGTCGGAGTGGCATGCGAAGGAACCGGAGCAAGTCTTTGGTGGCCGAACAAGGACCATCTTTCGGATGAACCGGACAGCATGCGGGTGAGATGCACGGTTCCGAACGGGCTGATGTGTGTTTCGAACGGAGAGTTGGAGTCGAGGAATTTGCAGTCGGATGGAATGGAATGGGTTTGGAAGATCAGCTATCCCATCAACAACTACAATGTGACCTTGAACATTGCCGATTACGCGCATTTTGGTGGTGTTTATGCGAACGCGCAGGGCGATTCACTGAAATTGGACTATTACGTGCTGAAGGAGAACTTGGACAAGGCGAAAGAGCAGTTCAAGCAGGTGCCAAAGATGATGGATTGCTTTGAAGAGGCATTCGGCCCTTATCCTTTCTACAATGATGGCTATGCCTTGGTGGAAACGCCTTATGCAGGCATGGAACATCAGGGGGCCATTGCCTACGGAAACAAGTATATGAAGGGCTATTGGGGGCGCTATCCGAAAGACATGGATTTCGACTACATCATCATCCACGAAACGGGACACGAATGGTGGGGCAACAGCGTGAGCATGAAGGATGCGGCCGATATGTGGATCCACGAGAGTTTCTGCACGTATTCTGAATCGGTGTATGTGGAGTGCAGGTATGGTTATGATAGCATGTTGGAATATCTTAAGAATCAGAAATACATGATCAACAACCGTACGCCCATTTATGGGGTTTACGGATTGAACCACGAGGGCAACAGTGGCGATATGTATTACAAGGGCGCTTGGATGATCCATACGTTCCGAAATGTGTTGAACAACGATTCGCTTTTCCGAAGTATTCTGAAAGGCATTGCGCAGGAGTTCGCGTACCGAACGGTGGATGGCGAGGAGATCGTGAATTACATCAACGGCCGCGCGAAGTACAATTACATGCCTCTGTTCGAACAGTATCTGAAGTTTTCGGATGTTCCGGTGTTGGAATACCGCTGGGACAAGAAGAACCTTGAACTACGTTGGAAAGCGGATGCGGAAGGTTTCCGAATGCCGTTGATCTATGAAACGCCTTCGGAGGGGCAGAAGCGTGTGCTGGTGACCAATAAGGAATGGACCTCGGTACCGATGTCGAAGAAGGATTTCAAAGAGATGAGGCTTCGGGATGATCTGTTGTTGTTCTTGAGCAAGGAGGTTGAGTGAGGTTAATCTGGAGAGACTGCGGTTAGATTCTTTCACAGAGGTTTATTGAGTAGGAGAGTTGCACGGAGGTGCTCGCTACGCTCGCTGGAATTGGTTTCTCGCAAGGGCGCTAAGACGCGAAGAGGGAAAGGGATTGTTGCATGGAGAATGATTCGCTTCGCTCATGTTCTTTCACGCAGAGGGGCGGAGATGCAGAGAAAAGAGATAAGTGATTTTTGCACAGAGAATGATTGAGTGAGAGAGATGCACGGAGAGGCTCGCTTGGCTCGCTGGGGTTGGTTCTCGCAAAGGCGCTAAGGCGCAAAGAGGGAAAGGGATTATTGCACGGAGAATGACTCGCTTCGCTCATGTTTTTTCACGCAGAGGGGCAGAGACGCAGAGAAAACAGTGAGGGGTTTTTGCACGGAGGGTATTGGAGTTGGGGAGATGCACGGAGGGGCTCGCTACGCTCGATTGGATTGTTTTCTCGCAAAGGTGCCAAGGTGCAAAGAGAGAAAGGGATTTGCTACACTCGTTGGGATTTTGTTTCATACTGAGATGGGAGGGGCTGAGATATGGAGGGTAGATTCTATAAGCGAACCGAGGCGGCCAGGGCCGCCTCGGTCTGTATCAGGTGAATACTCCATTCAGGCTGTACTGCCTGCTGGAGTCAGGGAGCTGGTTCTGGAGGTGGGGTGAACTCCAATAGCTCGAAGCTCAATTCGTATCTGTTTCCCGTCTCGTAATTGAGGGGTTGGGATTTGGGTTCGTGGTCCAGGGCCTCGGCATTGATCATGAGTGTGCCTGCAGATGTGGTTTGCAATCCTGATACAGTCATTTCGTACTTGCCGTCTTCTCCGGTAACCGCGCTGAAGGTCTGCGTGCTGCCATCGGGTGTTGTGTTAACGGATGCATTTGCCAATGCGGTGGAGGTGGCCGCATCCAGCACTTTTCCGAAAATGATGATGCTATCTGAGGGAACTGTATCTGGGCCGGGTTTTGTTGTGATCATGGCCTTTACCTGTGCAAAGACGAAGCGATTGCGCTTGGCGGCATTGTGCTCGTAGATGATCTGGGCATCTTCGAACATGGCACTGAGTTTACGGTAGATGGCATTGTTTGCCATGACCTTGGTATCGGTTGCCTCTTCCTCATCCTGCTCGAAATCTGTGAACTGACCGTACAGGGTGCCGAAGTTGTCTTTGGCCAAGGCGTAGTCGGCTGCAAATGTGGCGGGCATGCCACCAGCGGTGAGGTCGGCCGTGTTGTTGTCGATGAAGTGCTGACCGGCAGTGAGCAGGGCAAAGGTCTGATCCCAGTTTCGGTTTGCGGCCTTGGTGTAATGATCGTACCCGGCCGATTCGATCTTGGGTTTTTGAAGTGCGGGAGGGAAGGAGCTTTTGATGTAGCTGCGCAGGGTTTTCCATTTTGTGAGGCACTCGGCATGGGCGGAGACCATTTGAATGTATGCGGTCTCAGCGGCCTCGTTCCGTTCTTGAAAGCCGGGAAGGTTGGCCGCGGCCTCTACTTCGGCCATGGCATCTGTGCCATAAGTGGCGGTGTAAATGGTTTTGAATGCTTCGAAATCGGCCTGGTTCTCATTGTAGCTGGTCCAACCGATGGAGCAGATGGCGTAGAGTTCGCTTTGCGAACAGTTATACAACGCCTGTGGTCTTGGATCTGACATGACTTTGAAATTTTAGTTGTTCATAAAATGCCTTTGCAGGCTGTTTGTCCAAGTACCGTGTATTTACATGCGCAAGGTCTTTTATTGTGTGTATGTGCCTTTTAGGTTTTTGCTGTTACCCGTTTCAGATTGCTGCTATTACCTGATGAACATAACTTTTGTGTTTTCAGATTATTGTATGGATAGTAAGAAAAATGTTTATCTATGTTGATAAACAGGGTATTTTATTTTAGAAAGGGCCTATGGGCCTTTAGAAACAACTTATGGGCTTTTAGAAAGGGGTTATGGGGCTTTAGAAGGACTTTATGACATGAAGAAAGGACTATATGGCAGTTTTGTCGGGTGTTTTCCGTGATTATATTTTTTCACACAGAGAGTAGTAGATGTAGGGAAGGGGAATCAGGGATTTTTGCACGGAGAATGATTCGCTTCGCTCATGTTTTTTCACGCAGAGGGGCGGAGACGCAGAGAAAAGAGTAAGGGATTTTTGCACGGAGGAGCTCGCTTGGCTCGCTGGGATTGGTTTCTCGCAAAGGCGCGAAGGCGCGAAGAGGGAAAGGGATTTTTGCACGGAGAATGATTCGCTTCGCTCATGTTTTTTCACGCAGAGGGTCGGAGACGCAGAGAAAAGAGTGATGGATTTTTGCACGGAGGAGCTCGCTGCGCTCGCTGGGATTGGTTTCTCGCAAAGGCGCCAAGGTGCAAATTGGCTCGCGTGCTCGCTGATCTGTTTCACACAGAGATACAGAGACAAAGAGAAAAGAGATAAGGAGATAAGGAGAATTAGAATGGAATGCTTTGTATGAGATCAGTTAATAACTGACCGTTTTTGTAGCCACACACGTTATCCGTTGGAACACTTGCGGGGAATATTAAAACGCAACTTTAGTTTGGGAGTAACACAACTTATCTTTGATAAAATAAAACGCGCGTCTCCCTATAACGGATGGCAAGATAATTGAAACCCTTACAAATAAAGGATTGTAGCATGAATTTGATAGCGATACATAGAAAATACAATACACAGAAAAAGTGTATTCAATTACTGGAAGAAATAC
>WGMW01000031.1 GCA_016124845.1 Flavobacteriales bacterium | reverse complement strand
CGCGCCTTGCCGAGCTGTCGCAGGGCGAAGACCTGTCCGCGTTTAAAGACCAAATACCGCGAAAAGAATTGAAAGTTTCCAAGCTGACACCTCACCCGTCAGATAACCACTGAGACCGACAATCGGAATGAATTACAACTTATGGCTAAAGTTAACTCGTTATCGTTAGCCAATTCTGTCGGTGCCTGTTTGGTGTATTTAGCCCTAAATATACGGGGCTAAGGGTAATGGAGGTGTTGTAATGTTGAGGGGTGCAGAAAGATGAATCCGCCCTTTCGGTCATCCCTTATGGCTCAAGAGGTCGATGGCCTTTTTCAGGTAGGCGTGTTCCTCCTTCAGGCGTTCATGCTCCTTTTTAAGTTCTTCCAATTCGGTCTGCTGTTGTTGCAGTTTGCCTTCTGTGGCCTGGTCCAGTTGCTGGGCCAGGTCGGTAAAGAAGTTGTAGCCGAGCACTTGGCTCAGCTCCCACACAAGGTAGGTCTGTATGGATGAGTTGTAAAGCATGCGTTTGACCACTGATTGGTTGCGTTTGAGCCGCCTTGCCAATACCGCGTGGCTGATGCGTTTTTCCCGTAGGTGCTTTCTTACCTGAAGCCCTACATCCAGTCCCTGGATCTGATTTCCTCTTGGTCCTTTCATGTTGATGCCTATTTAAGGCTGAAAATTTAGCTAAAAAAGCCAAAATTTCAGACTCAAAGGCTGAACGACCAGCTAAAGAAGCGGGTCGTTCAGCTAAAGAAGCAAATCGACCCGACCAGAGGTCTGAAACTTCAGACCTCTGGTCTGAAAATTGAGCCTTAAAGGCTAAAGTTTCAGCTATAATGGCCTCTAAATGGGCAAGTACAGCCAATAGCTAATGGCCAAAAGCTAAAAGCCATCAATAAACTGCTCGTTGAAGTTGACGAGGAAGAGTTTTTCGGAGGCGCGGGTAATGGCGGTATAGAGCCAGCGCACGTAGTCGGTGCCGAGCATTTCGGCCGTGAGGTAACCTTGGTCTACAAACACGGCTGGCCATTGTCCGCCCTGCGCCTTATGGCACGTTATGGCATACCCGAACTTGACCTGCAGCGCGTTGAGGTACGGGTCTTCCGCTATCTTCTTGGCACGTTCGGAAGGCGAGGTGATGTCGGCATAATGGAAGCCGACCGACTGGTAGAGCTGATCCATGTCCGCATCGGGCAGGGCGGGGGCTTCGGCCGTCAATGTGTTCAGCAGCAGCTTCACATCCAGCGAATCCTCGTTGGGGTAATCCATCAGGCGGATGGTGGCGTTGGCAAAGCGGAACCCGTGGGCCACTTCGAGCGCGCCCAGCCGCATGATCTCCACCAGATCGCCATTGGCAATGAACCCCGCGCCCGAATCTTTGGGCAGCCAGAAATAGTTGTTGCGCACCACCATCAGCTTGTCGCCCGTGGCAATCTCATCATCCATGTACTTGATGCGCACACGTATCTGCTGGTTGAACTGGTTGGCGCTCTTGTTGGACCGAGTGATGACCATGGCCGCATCCTCGCCATAGAAACCGTATGCCTGGCCCAGTTCGTCCTCCAGTTCCAGCATGTCAATGACCTTGATGTCGGGGAAATCGACCTTCAGTCGGATGTCAGTGCTGCCCTCCAGCAGCAGGTTTCGCAGCGCGGTGGCATTGTAGAGGATACCCGAATCGGCATCCTGTCGCACCACCTCGCGCAGTTCGTCCTGCATCTCGGGTGTAAAATCGAAATTGGCCTTCAGCACCTTGCCGTCCAGCGCGGGGCTATCGAGTGCGCCCACGGGCGGAAGCTGGGCCGTGTCGCCTATCAGAATGAGTTTGCAGTCCTTGCCGTCTTCCAAAAATTTCATGAGGTCGGAGAGGAGATTCTTCGACTGGATCTTGCCCGAGCCTGCGTCCCGCGCCAGCGAGATCATGGAGGCCTCATCAACAATGATCACCGCATTCTTGCCACGGTTGTGGCGCAGCGCAAAGCGAATGTTGCCGGGTTCATCGGTAGTTATCTGGTATATGAACTTGTGGATGGTGAACGCCCGCTGCTGCGTGTAGGCTGCCAGAACTTTGGCCGCCCTTCCTGTAGGGGCGAGGAGGGCGTATTTGCGGTTCATGGCCTTGAGGGTCTTTACCACGCTGATGACCATGGAGGTCTTTCCCGTTCCGGCATACCCGCGCAGCAGAAACACTTTTCCAACATGCTTTTCGGTGAGGAACTCCGACAGACGGTAAACGAACCCCTGCTGGCCCACCGTTGGGCTGAAAGGTAGGTTGCCGATGAGCGTGTCGTATGCTGCTTTGGGTGTTTGCAAGTTTTATCCGAATGAACTTTCAATTGGTCGAAGCTAACCATCATCTTGTCCAAAACACGGGTGTCGCTTATCGATAAACTTCACAAAATAATAACCAGATGCTTTCAAATGGCGTTAAACCGAGCCGAGACCAGAAACTCAAGATGATGAAAAAACTTGTATTTACCGTTATTGCACTGGGGTTGGCATCTGTCGGCTTTTCGCAGAATGTCGGTATCGGAGCCACCAGTTTCACTCCGAATGATGATGCCTTGCTGGAACTGCGTTCCACCACTTCAGGATTCCTGCTTCCTAAGATGACGCAGGCACAGATGAATGCCATCGTTGGTCCAACGGAAGGACTGATCGTCTATCAGACCAACGGAACAAAAGGATTCAAGTACTACAACGGTTCTGCTTGGACGGAGTTCGGTGGAGCGGCAGACAACTTTGGCGATCACATAGCAACAGCAAATATCCAACTGAACGACCATTGGCTTACCAATGATGGAGGAAGTGAGGGCATTCGCATACTTGACAATGGTAATGTGGGAATAGGAACATCAACCCCGGACCGATTACTGAACGTGGGGGCAGCATCAGGCGCGGAGGTTCTGCTGACGCGAGAGGATGCTTCTACCCAGAACGGAGATCTGTTGGGTCAGATCATCTTTGACAGTACGGACGATACTTCTCCTTCTACAAATGGAGGAAGTGCAGTTATTCGTGGTACAGCTTCTGAGAATCAGGGAAACAGCAACAAAGGCGGAAACCTGAGTTTTCTTACCAAGCCCAATGGAACCTTATACAGTAGTGCTGCCATAGAGCGTATGACCATTACCCATGACGGAAAGGTCGGTATCGGTACTACTTCGCCTTCAAAGGCATTGGATGTGGTTACCAGTGCTTCTGGTTTGAATGTTATTTCTGTGAGAAACACCACAACCAGTGGTTGGAGCAGCATTGACTTCCTTAATAATTCCGGTTCGCTGGGCGCAACCTTCGGATTCGCCAACTCCGGCACCACCGGCATTTTTACCAACCGGGCATACATGAACAGTTACAACCACGATTTTGTGCTAACGCGCAACAGCTCGGAGAACAGCATCTTCATCAGCGGCTCGTCAGGCAACATCGGTATCGGTACCAATTCGCCAAGCGCGAAATTGCATGTGAATGGAGGAGCTCGCATTTCGAACCTTGCAGGAAGCGGAACACGGATGGTTGTGGCCGATGCGAATGGCGATATTTCTACACAAGCGTTGCCTTCATCGGGTTCATCTCCAACAACGGTCGAGTCAAGTTCAAGTCAGAATATCAATTCTTCAAGCTACACCTCGGTTTCGGGAATGTCCATCTCAAGCGTTTCAGCTGGAACTTACTTGGTCAACTTTAACGCAGACATCGATAGGAACGGCAGCTCATCATGCAAGTGCATTGTCAGGGCTGGTAATAGTGACGATTCGGATACGGAGCGAACATTTCAGCTTTCTTCCAGCGGAACTTCACAATATCAATTGATGGGTAAGGTGACCCTGTCGTCTTCTGGAACGATTGAGGTTCGTTGTAAGAAGATTCCAGGTGGTTCAGGCATAACGGTTGGAAACCGCGCCATGTCTATTCAGGCAACTAACTGAAGTGGATTGAATTCGGAATTTTTTGGGCGAACCATTTCGGTTCGCCCTTTTTGTATCTTCAAACCCGTATGTGGATAGAGAAAGACAACCAACTCATCGGCACCTTCGAGTTCCGAGATTTCATTCAGGCGTTCGCCTTTATGACAGAAGTGGCGTTGGTGGCCGAAAAAATGGACCATCATCCCAATTGGACCAACATATACAATAAGGTTGAGATCCGCTTGTGCACGCACGATGCGGGCGATGTGGTGACCACCAAGGATCGCGAACTGGCCTCCATCATCGAAAGCATCTACCACAAATGAGTTACCCGCTGCTTTTCAAGATCGCAAACCTTTCGGTGCTTCCCGGTTGGTTGCTGTTGATTTTGGCTCCCAAGAGCAAACTCACCAAAGTGGTGGTACACTCCTATCTCTATCCGTTATTGTTAGGTTCCTTGTATCTCCATCTCTTGTTCTCTTCATTAGGTGGTGATGGCGGAATGGACACGCTGGAGCATCTGAAAGTGTCCTTTTCGCGGGATGAGATCCTTGTTCTGGGCTGGGTGCATTACTTGGTTTTCGACCTGTTCATCGGTGCTTGGATGACGCGAGATGCGACCAAGAATGGCATCCTGCATATCGCAATCATTCCGAGTTTGATACTCACGCTTTTTGCAGGGCCGATCGGACTGCTGAGCTACCTGATCATCAGGGCAATTACCCTGCGGAAATTCACGCTATGAACAGGTAAAAGTGTTAGTAAGCGTGGTCTTTTGTTAAAAAGATGCGTTTTTGCCCGTTACCCGATGGGCTAACTTTGCAAACAGAAAAATTGACCAAGGATGAGTAAGATCATAGCGATAGCCAATCAGAAAGGAGGAGTAGGGAAAACGACCACGGCCATCAATCTTGCAGCCAGTTTGGCCGTGTTGGAATACAAGGTGCTGTTGGTGGATGCCGACCCGCAGGCCAATTCAACCTCAGGCGTAGGTTTCGACCCACGCAACATCAAAACCAGCATTTACGAGTGCATTATTGGCGAGGCCGAACCGAAAGACATCATTCTGCGCACCGAAACACCGAATCTGGATATTCTTCCAGCGCACATCGATCTGGTAGGAGCAGAGATCGAGATGATCAGTCTACCGAACCGTGAAATGATGGTGAAGCTGGCGCTGAACAAGGTGAAGAACGATTACGATTTCATCATCATTGATTGTTCGCCCAGTTTGGGGCTGATCACTGTGAACTGTCTGACCGCGGCCGATAGCGTGCTCATTCCAATCCAATGCGAATACTTTGCGTTGGAAGGATTGGGCAAATTGCTCAATACGGTCAAGATCGTTCAGGCACGTTTGAACCCCGATCTGGAGATGGAAGGGCTGCTGCTGACCATGTACGATCAGCGTTTGCGCTTGGCCAATCAAGTGGTGGAAGAAGTGAAGATGCACTTTCAGCAGTTGGTGTTCGATACCGTAATTGCGCGAAACACCAAGTTGGGCGAAGCGCCAAGCCACGGCAAGACCATCATTATGCACGATGCGGCTTCGAAAGGAGCAAGCAATTACCTGAACTTGGCAAGAGAGATTCTGCAGAAGAACGGCATGACCCGTTTGAAGGAAAGTGAGAAAATTCTGAACTGATGGCGAAGAAGAGTGCGTTGGGTAGAGGCTTAGGTGCGCTGCTGGAGAACAGCGGTGCGGACAAATTGGAGCGTTCGGTTTCGGGAGAAGTTCCTACGGGTTCCATCAGCGAGATTCCAGTTGCGGAAATTGAGGCGAATCCGTTTCAGCCGCGTACCCGTTTCGATCAGGAGAAACTGGATGAGCTGGCTGCTTCCATCAGTCAGTTGGGCATCATTCAACCGTTAACGGTTCGCAAGGTGCGCCCGAACAAATACCAATTGATCTCTGGTGAGCGGAGATTCCGCGCTTCACAATTGGCCGGATTGACGCAAGTACCTGCATACGTTCGTGTGGCCAACGACCAGACCATGCTCGAAATGGCGCTGGTGGAGAACATCCAGCGAGATGACCTCGATGCCATTGAAGTGGCGATCTCCTATCAGCGTTTGATCGATGAATGCAACCTGACGCAAGAGGCGTTGGGCGAGAGAGTAGGGAAGAACCGTTCCACCATCACCAACTATCTGCGTTTGCTAAAACTGCCAGCGCAGATCCAGAAAGCCCTTATGGATAAGGTGCTGACGATGGGACATGCGCGTGCCATCATCAACATTGATGATGAGAACGAACAGTTGGAGCTTTTCAAAGAGATTGTGAAAGGTGGACTTTCGGTTCGTGCAACTGAAGAGGCTTCCAAGCGTGTGAAACAGTCTGGAAAGACGGAGAAGAAAGAGCTGCCGATTGAGTTCCAACGCATCAAGGACAACATCCGTCAGCAACTGAACACAGAGGTCGGTTTGAGGGTGAATGCGAAGGGAAAAGGAACAATTTCCATCCCGTTCGACAATGAAAAGGAGCTAAAGCGCGTTCTCTCCATTTTGGACCTTTGGCCGTAACCAACACGCGTTTTTTGAATCGGTATCTCATACCATTTTTTCTTATCACGATCTTATCGGTATCGGAGAGCTTTGCCCAGAAAAAGGACACCCTTGCGGTGGCAAAGACGGAACTGGCCGATTCAACGATCATCAAAAAGAAACATTCGCCCAAGAAGGCGACCATTATGAGCGCAGCCTTGCCAGGTCTCGGACAGGTTTACAATGGCAAATGGTGGAAAGTGCCGATCATTTACGGAGCATTCGGTGGGCTGATCTACAGCGCGGTTTTCAATGATATGAGATGCCGTACCTACAAGCAAGCGTATCTGATACGCATTGATGATGACCCGAACACAACCGACCAGTTTGTGGGGAAATATTCGGATGCCAACCTCCGTCAGTTGGTCGATAAGTATCAGCGTAACCGCGATCTGTCGCTCATCTTTACGGGAGCGTTCTATGCATTGAACATCATTGATGCTGCGGTAGATGCACACCTGAAAAATTTTGATGTGAGCGATGACCTCTCATTCAAAGTGAGACCCTCCTTTCAGCAGGTTGGCCCCAATGGTATGCCAACACCTGTTCTGGCGTTAACATTGAGACTCAGATAAAAGGCTAAATTTGCCCTCAACCCACCTAAAAATGAAAATCGCCCTTTCTGGATACGGTAAAATGGGCAAAGAGATCGAGCAGATCGCTTTGCAACGAGGGCACGAGATCATTGTCAAGTTCAATGATCCTGATGATTGGGTGGGGAAAGATGACATTCTTCGTCAGGCCGAT
Source organism: Flavobacteriales bacterium (assembly GCA_016124845.1). NCBI lineage: Bacteria > Pseudomonadati > Bacteroidota > Flavobacteriia > Flavobacteriales > Flavobacteriales bacterium. The sequence continues at coordinate 34,015 of WGMW01000031.1, read as the reverse complement.
GTGGCCATTGAGTTCTCGATGCCGCACAGCGTGGTCAGTAACATTTTCAAATGTTTTGATGCCAATGTTCCAGTTGTGGTGGGAACCACAGGTTGGTTCGGGCAGCTGGATCATGTGAAAGACGTGTGCCACGAGCACAACCGTTCAATTCTATACGCCTCCAATTTCAGCGTAGGTGTCAATCTGTTCTTTGAGGTGAACCGCATTTTGGCGCGCCTGATGAACGACCATGAGGAATACACAGTGAAAGTTGATGAGACGCACCACACAGGTAAGGTCGATTCGCCAAGCGGAACGGCCATCAAACTGGCCAACGACATCATTGACAATCTCAGCAGAAAAGACGTTTGGGTGAATGACCCAACGGATAAAGATTACGAGTTGGAGGTCATCTCGCACCGCGTGGAGAACGTTCCAGGAACGCATGTGGTGAGCTACGATTGCGACATCGATCAGATTCAAATTATGCACACCGCAAAAAGTCGTGTCGGTTTTGCAAAAGGAGCGGTCATTGCGGCCGAATGGCTCGCAGATAAAAAAGGTGTGTTCACCATGAGTGACCTCTTAAAGGATGTTAAGTTCGAGGGGTTTGCCAAATAGATCAACATTAGTTCAGTTACTTCGGGCATGAATTGGAAATTTTGGAAGAAAGAGAAGCCTGCCAAAAAGAAAGGCTTTGTACGTGAGTGGGCAGATGCTATCGTATTTGCGGTCATTGCTGCAACCATCATCCGATTGTTCCTCATTGAGGCGTACACCATTCCCACGTCTTCGATGGAGAAATCGCTGCTCATCGGAGATTTCCTCTTTGTGAGCAAAGTGAGTTACGGGCCGCGGACACCGATCACTCCGCTGGCGTTTCCATTTGCGCATCACACCATTCCAGTCATCAACACTAAAGCCTATTTGGAGTGGATAAAGCTGCCTTACTATCGTTTGCCAGGGTTCGGGAAGATCAAAAACAACGATGTGGTCGTGTTCAATTATCCGATGGAAAGTTTCCGTCCTGTGGACAAGCGCGAGAACTACATCAAGCGTTGCGTGGGCATTCCTGGGGATGAGTTGGAAGTTCGCGAAAGTGTGCTGTACATCAATGGTGAAGAAGCCTTCAGACCTGAGAAGATGCAGACCTCGTACGCGGTAAAGACCAACGGCACGGGTTTCAATCAGTTGGTGCTGCGCAAGTATGACATTACCGAAGGTGGTCGTGTTTCCAACAATGGAGATTTTACGCTGACGATGACCAATGAGGCGAAAGATCATATCGCGGAGCTGAATAACGTTCAGTCGGTACAGCCGATCATCGCAGAGAAAGGAACGTACGCGGAGTATATTTTCCCGAACTCAGATCCTGAACTCAGATCAACAGCTCACAAAAAGTTCTTCTGGAATGTGGACAATTTCGGCCCGATCAACATCCCGAAAAAGGGAGAAACGGTTGAACTCACCATTGACAACTTGCCGATCTATGAGCGCATCATCGGCTTTTACGAAGGCAACGACCTGAAAATCGAAGAAACGACCATCTACATCAACGGCAAGGAAGCTGATTCCTACACGTTCAAAATGGATTACTACTTTATGATGGGAGACAACCGCCACAACTCGGCCGATAGCCGTTTCTGGGGTTTTGTTCCAGAAGATCACATCGTAGGAAAGGCCGTTTTCATTTGGCTTTCCATCGATCAGGCTGCGACCAAACTTTCAGAGAAGATCCGTTGGAACCGATTGTTCCGCCTGATCCACTGATCACTTCTTTTTCAACTGTTCCTGAGTGAGTTTCAGGTTATTGCTTGCCAAGTAATAGCGTGGGAAGATCTGCAATGCTGTTTGATAGCTTTTGATGGCCGCATCGGTCTGTCCTGCTTGCGACTGAATGAAACCGAGCATGTTGAAAGCCACCGCACGGTAAGGAAGCAATTGACTTCCTCCATCGAAGAATTCCTTCATCACTTCGCTTCCTGAATTCGGATTCTGAATGATGGATTGGATCAATGGAACGGCATCATTGAGTCGTTTCTGGTTGATGTAAGCATAGGCCACCTCGTACTGATATTCAAGGTTCTGCGGGTCTTTTGCCAGCAGTTTGCTGAAGTTTTCCAAAGCAATATCGTTCTTGCCCAGACCCTTATTGGCTTTTGCCAGAACGCGCACCAACGCATCGCTTTCACGAACGTTCAAGGCACGAAACGCAATTTTTGATGCAGCCTCATTCGAACCACTTTTGAGATAAAGGATGGCAAGCGTGTCCAACGCATCCGCATTGTATCTGTCAATGGCCACAATTCTGTTCAGGGTGACAATGGCCGAAATGACATCCCCGTTTTCAATCACCGAATCGTACACTTTCCACTCGTTTTCCACCATTTTTTTGGAGTTATCGCAAGATGAAAGGAACAATGCAGCAAGCATAAGCGTTGGGAACAGAACTTTATTCATAGCGGTACGTTTAGGTTTCCGAGTGGCGAAATTAGGAATTGCCAGTTCAATGCAATCTCTTCGCAATCTGAAGGATTCACAAGATTTAAGAAAGTTCGGACTTGCAGTTGGCACCATTTTGGCGACTTTAGCGTTCCATTGAAGGAAAATTGAGGATATGAGAAGACTGATCGTTGCAGCGTTGATGCTGCTTTTTACTGTGCCGAACGTCTGGGCGCAGCGCACTATCAAAGAAGAATACAAACTGAAATTCGATGATGTACTCAACCTCATCGAAACCAAATATGTAGACCATCCCGATTACGATAAGTTGGTGGATGAGGCCATCGTTGGAATGGTCAAAGATCTGGATCCGCACAGCGAGTACATGACCGCAGAGGAGTACCAGAAAATGAGCGAACCGTTGAGCGGTAACTTCGAAGGGATCGGAGTTCAGTTCAACATTATTAAAGACACGATCGCGGTGGTTTCTCCCATCGCAGGCGGACCGTCAGAGCGACTTGGGATCCGTTCGGGAGACAAGATCGTGGTGATCGAGGATACGGTGGTTGCAGGAATTGGCATCACCAACCGCGATGTGATCAACAAACTACGAGGCGACAAAGGCACCAAAGTGCGCGTTAAGATCTACCGCAGAGGCGTGAAAGATCTTATCGAGTACACGATCGTCCGCGACAAGATTCCGATTTTCAGTTGCGATGCTTCCTACATGCTCAATGAAGATGTCGGCTACATCAAACTGAACCGTTTTGCCCAGACAACCATGGATGAGTTCGATGAGGCAATAGCCGAATTGCAACCCAAAGGAATGAAGCATCTGGTGCTGGACCTGCGAGGTAATTCGGGAGGTTACCTGAATACGGCTATTCAGCTGTCGGATGAGTTTTTATCCGATAAGGAATTGATCGTTTATACCGAAGGTATTTCGAGTCCGAAGCGGGAGCATTTCGCTACACCACGAGGGAAATTTGAGAAGGGAAAATTGGTGGTGCTCATCGATGAAGGATCGGCATCTGCAAGCGAAATTGTCTCTGGTGCCATTCAAGATCATGATCGCGGGTTGATCGTTGGACGCAGATCCTTCGGCAAAGGGTTGGTGCAGCGCCCGTTCAAGCTACGCGATGGCTCTACGTTGAAACTGACCACGGCCAGATATTACACGCCTTCTGGAAGATGTATTCAGCGTCCGTATGATGAAGGCAATGACGAGTACCGCAATGAAGGAAAGCGCAGACGCGACAATGGCGAGTTGTTCAGCGCAGACAGCATTCATGTCAATGATCAGGAAGAGTTTCTTACCGACAACAAGCGGAAGGTTTATGGAGGCGGAGGTATTCTTCCAGACATCTTCGTTCCGCTCGACACATCGGAGAATTCAGATTTTCTGATGGAGCTTCTGCGAAACGGATTGTTCTACCAGTACATCAACGAATACGTGGATGCCAACCGCGAAGAATTGAATTCAAAATATCCTGATTTCGAAACATTCGATGGCGATTTCAAAGTGGATGGAAAATTCTTGGATGATTTCTTTGCTTTTGCAGAGAAGAATTTGGCACCTAAGAAGAAAGACGTTGATGAAGAGATTGCTGATGTTTCTGACGATGAATCGGCTGAGGAAGCAGTTGTTGACGCGGTAAAAGCAATAGAGGAGAAGAAAGACTTCGCTACACGCAAGGAAGAAGGTATGGAAACCTCAGGCCACATTATTCGATTGCGATTGAAGGCACTGTTGGCCAGAACGCTTTGGCAGACCGAAGCTTTCTATCGGGTCATGAACTCGGAGGATGATGCGGTTTCAAAAGCACTCGAATCCATTGACGACAAGACCTTCAGGAGGATGAAACTCTCCTACAATTAATACAGAAAAGGCCCGAAACGGGCCTTTTTCTTTAGATCAAATTTCTTGGGTCACTTCGGATGATAGATCTTCTCTGCGTTGGCAAAGATCTCCTCGCGGTTCAGCGTCATTTTCTTGGTCTGCTGGTTCACGTAGAGTTCCATTTGGTCGTTGTAATGTTTGGACCATTCGCGGTTGCTGGCACCATACGGATGCAATGATTCGATACTCTGCTTGCCATCTTTCCATTGCGCAAACTGAACGTATGAATCGGCCACAAACGTTTTGAAACGGCCGTTGGTGTAAGGCATGTTGTAGTTGGCGGCCAAGGCATCTGCAAAGCCGCTGACGCCATATTCCTTATCTCCACGAACGTGTACTTGAAGTTCTCCCAAGGTCACATCCAAGGTTTTGAAATACTCCAGTAGGTGATCACGGGCGTATGTCACCGCTTCAATGAACAGGTTGTCCTCCACATCCATTCCTTCAATGAAGGCTTCCGTTCCCAGACCGAGTTTGTTGAAAATATAGTCGTAGGTCAGCAGGTACATTCCTGCCGCCTCGCTGTCCTTGTCTGCGCGTCTGTCCCAGTTCTGCATTTTCACAATGCTCTCCGTCACATCTGGGAAACAGTTCGGATCCAATTGCATGAAGTTATCTATTGAGCAGAAGAACGTGCTTGAATCAGGCAATTGACAGTCGAATTTCATGCGTTTGGCGTCTTCCAAGGTCACGCGGTCGTACTCCTCCAACAATTGCATGAGGCGCGTGCTGCGGTTATTGTCGCCCGTTTCAAAACCAAAATAGGCAGGGTAGTCCATCGGGTTCAGGTTCTCGCTTTCGCACGTTGCATTGAACGGAGTATTGTTTGTATTGAAAACATACCCGCAGTTCGGATTAATGACCTGCGGTCGCTCCTGAATTGAATGAAACTCTGTCCAAAGCGTGGCAGAAGTATCCCCAGGCAGTACGCCTGACCAGTTGTAATCTTCATTCCTTTTCGGGATCAGCCCATTGTTGAGGTACATGATATTGCCTTCGCGGTCAGCATAGATCACGTTGTAGCGTGGATGCGCTTCCATGCTCAACGCCTCATAGAACTCATCGAAGTTCTTGGCCTTGTTCATGCGGTAGATCTCCTCAATGGTATTGATTCGCTGATTGGCCGCCAATCGCACCGCATAGAAACCACCATCCTTCGATTTTACCGTTGCACCATACTTGCTCCAATACATCATTTTTGGAATAGGGACGGTGAGAATATTGCTCAATTTCACCTTTAGGAATGTTAGCCGCCTGTCCAGTTCGTACCATTCGCCATCCAATCGGTACATCCGCCTTTTGTCATCGCTCATGCGCAGCTTGTACACATCAACGAGGTCGAGTTTATTGACGGTGTGCGCCCAACCGAGATTTTCATTGGTTCCAAGAAAAACGGATGGCCCGCCTGGGAAAAGTCCGCCAATGATGTTCAACCCTTCGTTGCTGCACAGATGTGCCTCATACCACGAGAATGGACCTTCCATGGGTTGATGCGGATTGATGACCAGAATGGTGCTGCCATCAGCCGTTTTGTTTGCATTGAATGCCATGGCGTTGGAGCCAAGCCATGTGCGCCCGCCATCATAATCTCCTTTAATGATGCTGGCAACTTCCTTGTGCGCGCCCGAAACGATGCATGCTGCGAACACATTTCCATATACAAGGTCTTTCCCCGAAACGGGGAAAATGCCGTGCAACAGTATTTCATCAGGATAGGCGGCAGCGTAGGCATTCAGCCCTTGCGCGTAACCGTCCAAGTATTGTTTGTACTCGTCCGAAAAAACTGAATCGAACTTCGCATCCACTATTTGTTGGATGTCGAAAGTCTCCAAAAGAAAGTCGCGTTTGGCACCATCTTTTCCCATCAACTGGCCAGATTTTCCCTGACCAGCAATGAGCATTTGTTGCATGGTCTCGAAATCATCTTCGGCATTTGCCCAAGCCAATCCGTAGGCCACTTCGTGATCCTGATCGGCAAAAATGTGCGGAACGCCCCATTGGTCGCGTACTATCTGAATCTTGGTCACATCGACCTTTTCAAATTGGGAACCAGTACTGTTTGTTTGGTTCGGATTTGGCTTCGGTTTAGCAGCAAACAGTACAGAGGTTGCAGCAATTGTGGCAACAAGCAAAAGGAGTTTTCGGGGCATTGAGGTGTAAACAGTTTATAGGGTTAAGACTGTCGTGAAGTTACTGACAATCAGCCCTTTTGGCTGTCACCTATGTATCAACCTCTTATGAAATCATGGTTGCGGATGATAGATCTTTTCCGCCTCTGCAAAGATCTTCTCGCGGTTCAAGGTCATCACCTTGGTCTGTTGGTTGGAGTAGAGTGGCATCTGATCCGTGTAGTGTGGCGAATCGGGACGACCACTTGCTCCGAACGGATGAAGCGTTTCCATGCGCTCCACTTTGCCGTCTTTCCATTTTACAAAATGAACATACGAGTCGGCAACCCAAGGCTTGTAGCGGCCATCTTTCCATTCTTCATTGTAGTTGGCAGCCAACGCATCGGGGAAACCGCTCAGCGGAAGGTTCACATCTCCACGAACGTGGCGCTGAACCTCGCCCAATTTGGGAATCTTACCTCCGTAGTAAGTGTCAATCTGATTCTTTGCCCACCGCAACGCCTTAATATATGTAGTGTCTGGAACGTTCACCTCATGTTTGAACTCGCCATCTCCAAAGCCAAGCATGCTGAAAACCTTTTGGAACGTGATGACCCAAGCAGCAGCTCCGCGACTGTCTTTGCTGGCCTTTTTGTCCCAATTCTGGATGGCTGTCATCAGCGGCTTCAATTCTGGGAAATCGTCTCCACTTATATCAAATACGTTTTGTAGAGATTCTTGGAATGCACTTGTGCTCGGAAATTCGTAATCGAATTTCATGGCCTTCATCCGCTCAAAAGAGACCTTATCGGATGCAGGCTCATCCATCAACTCCAAGAAACGTTCGGCACGGTTGTTCTCGCCAAGGTCACTTCCAAATCCGAAATAGCTTGGCCAATCGTTGATGTCTTGCCATTCACCTCTACATGTGGCGTGTGCGGGATTGTTGTTCGTATTGAAAACCCAGCCGCATTGCGGGTTTTTTGTCTGCACCAGGTCTTCCACATCATGGAAATCCGTCCAAAGCGTCTTGTCCGAATTGCTTTTCACAACCTTTGAGTAATCCACACCTTCGTGTCGTCTTGGAACTACCGCATTGTTCAGGTACATGATGGTGTCATTCTCATCGGCATAGATCACATTGAACATGGAGATGGATTCCATGCGAAGCGCGTCATAAAATTCAGAGAAATTAGATGCTTTGTCCATGCGGTACCATTGCTCGCCTACACGAACCTTCTCATTCCCAGGCAATTTTATCGCGTAGAAATTTCCGTCAGGCGACTCCAACGTGGAACCTAACTTGCTCCAGTAGGTCATTCTTCTCACAGGAAAAACGATGCCTTTGGCCAATTTCACTTTCAGCCAAACTGGTCGCTTTTCCAGTTTATACCACTCGCCATTAAAACGGTACACGTGCTTTTTCTTGGGATGCATTTCAAGTTGAAAAACATCTACAAGATCGAGGTGATTGAACGTGTGCGCCCAACCCAAATGCTCATTATTTCCAAGGAAAACCGTGTTGCTTCCTGGGAACATCGCTCCGTGAATGTTCAGCCCTTCTTCGCTGCACAAGTGCGCCTCGTACCATGAAAATGGCCCCGTGACGGGCTGGTGCGGGTTGATGCAGAGCATCGAACTTCCATCTGGTGTCTTGTTGCTGTTGAAGGCAAAGGCGTTCGATCCGTATGGAAGATCCGATGGCGTGTCCTTATCGTACGTTCCATCCATAATTCGGCTCACCGCGCCTGGTGTTCCGATCAACGCGCTCAACGCGAACATGTACGAGCCAACCACATCTTTCGGGTTTACGGGGAATGTTCCCTTTACACGGATTTCCTTCTTGTGCGATTTTGCATAGGCATTGATGCCTTGGCAGTAGCCTTCCAGATACTTGACGTAATCATCAGACAGCTGATCGAATTCCCTTTCAACAACTTCGCGGTAGCCAAGCGCGTGCGAGAAGAAATCACGCTCTGCACCTTCCACGCCCAGCATTTTTCCTGCAAGTCCTTTACCAGTAATGACCAACTCCTGCATGGTGTAGAAATCGTCTTCGGCATTGGCCCAAGCCAGTCCGTAGGCCACATCGGCATCGGTTTTCCCGTAAATGTGCGGAACGCCCCACTTGTCGCGGACAATGGTCACATTTTCAGGATTTACTGTAATGGAATAGTCGTATCCGCTACCATCGGCAGACACAGAGAAATTAAGCCCTGCAACAAGTGCAAGACAGGCAATCAAATGTTTCATCAATAAAAAGTGAGAGGAATTAGACTCGCCCTAAAGTTAAGCGATCTTCTTCTTCGATTTCAACTCTAACAGGGTAATTTCTGGAGAAATGCCGATTCTTCCCAAATATCCGATGAATCCAAGGCCACGATTCACGTAGATTTTCTGCTCACCATCTTCGTAAAGCCCTGCCCATTGCTTGTACAGATACTTGGCAGGACTCCACTTTATTCCAGGAATTTCGATGCCGAACTGAGCCCCGTGCGTATGGCCTGAAAGAGTGAGTTGGAACTTTTGAGGATGGTCTTTCACCTGCGCATCCCAATGACTTGGGTCGTGCGAAAGCAGGATTTTGAAAGGAATCTCTTCAACACCTTGTACTGCTTTGTCCAGATCGCCCAATCTCGGAAAGTGCATCGATGCACCCCAGTTCTCTACGCCAACGATGGCCAATTTCTCTCCGTCTTTTTCAATGGTGTGATTCTGATTAGTAAGCAGATTCCAGCCATTTTCACGATGGATCTGTTTCAGTCGGGCGAAGTTGGCTGCTTTCGCCTCCTCTGAAGGCCACGGTCCGTAATCGCCATAATCGTGGTTTCCCAAAATGGAATGAACACCCATCGGGGCATGCAGCCGTTTGAATTCTTCGATGTGAGGTTCCGCTTCTACTGCTTCGTTGTTCACGAGGTCGCCCGTGAAGAAGATCAGATCAGGTTTTAGATTCAGGATCTTATCAATCGCTTCGCGGAAGAAGCTGGAAGAACCGAAACTTCCCGAATGAATGTCGGAAATCTGTGCGATGGTCAGACCATCGAAAGCGGGAGGGAGGTCATCGAAATAAACCGTCTTCTTACGTATCTGAATATTGTAAGCCGTACGCACCATTCCATAGATCATCGTCCCAAACGGAATTGCTGCTGTGATCAGGCCAGCGTTGGCAATGAAGCGCCTGCGATCGCCAAGAAAAGGCGTATCTGTTGAGCGTGCCATTCCTATCAATCCATTTCCTACACGGAACAGATCTTCACCTATAAGAAAGAGAATGCCTATGATCTTCGGGACAAGGAACACCAAAAGCATGCTGAATAGGAAATACCGCTGATGGTTTGGCATGGAGCGTTGAACTGTTCCCCACGAAACCGCCACGATGAGCCCTATGCTTACAATCCAGTATCCCCAAGAAATGATGGTACGTAATCGCGCTGGCGATTCGGAGATTGCAGTCTTCACCAACTGAAAAAAGTACAGATCGATACTGATGATCAGTAATATGGGAACAAGGAGCGGGATTATTCTAAGCGCATTCATGGTATTCGATTACAAGATGGTCAACAACATAGGTCTTATTCTGTTTTGAAACCTTCCGTTTTGAGCATCAAATGTCAGGAAAATGACAAGGGAAATGATGTCGTTGGTCTAAATGAGGGCTTAACAATTTTGAAATATGTAATATCTGTCTATACTTTTGTTTCATCGAAGGAAATGATTGATTCGTCCTTCTGAGCTAATAGTTAAACGAAGAATATTTGGAATGAAAAGACTTTTTCCTCTCGTGATTTTATTGTGTGTCAATGCTGTTGCTGTTAAGGCGCAGGACAACATGGGGGTTGGGACATCAACACCACATGCCAGTGCGGTTTTGGATCTCAGTGCCTCAGACAAAGGGTTTCTGGTGCCAAGATTGACCACTCAGCAGCGTACGCTGATATTTCAGCCTGCAACCGGATTGTTGGTATTTGATACTGATGATAACCAGTTCTGGTATTTTGATGGAACACAATGGGTTCAGGCGGTTGGACCACAGGGGCCGCAAGGGCTTCAGGGACCGGCTGGACCAGCTGGCCCTCAAGGCCCGGCAGGTGCTGATGGTGCCCCAGGAGTACAGGGACCACAGGGTCCGGCAGGGGCTGATGGTGCAACTGGCCCACAAGGAACACAGGGCGCAGCGGGTGCTGATGGCGCGACCGGCCCACAGGGTCCACAAGGGCCAGCGGGTGCTGATGGTGCGACCGGCCCACAGGGACCGCAAGGGCCAACGGGTGCTGACGGTGCAACTGGTCCACAGGGACCTCAAGGCCCAGCGGGTGCTGATGGTGCGACCGGTCCTCAGGGATTACAAGGGCCTGCGGGTGCTGACGGTGCAACAGGAGCGCAGGGACCTCAAGGTCCAGCAGGTGCTGATGGCGCAACCGGTCCTCAGGGCCCACAAGGCCCAGCAGGTGCTGATGGTGCAACAGGAGCGCAGGGACCTCAAGGCATTCAGGGTCCTGCAGGTCCTCAAGGAGCTCAGGGTCCAACTGGGGCAGCTGGTGCAACAGGAGCGCAGGGCCCACAGGGAATTCAAGGTCCTCAAGGAGTTACTGGTGCTGCAGGTCCAATCGGGCCTCAAGGTGCTGATGGCCCGCAGGGCCCACAAGGATTGCCTGGACCACAAGGTCCTGCTGGCCCACAGGGACCTGCGGGTGTGGCAGGAGCGCAAGGACCAGCGGGCCCACAGGGACCAGCAGGTCCTCAAGGTGCACAAGGCCCAGCAGGTGCACAGGGAGCACAGGGGCCTCAAGGACCGCAAGGTCCACAGGGTCCAGCAGGCCCGATCGATCAGGCTGCTCAGGGTCTTTACAATTACACATTCTACCCCACTTCAAGTGGTTCTTGGCTCAATGCCGCAAGTGTGACTATAAATTCGCACGGAAATGACATCTACGTAGCGGCTTCGGGTGGTGCGGTGATCTATGCGGATTATTGTGGTTACAGAATTCTAAGAGATGGAGCTACGCACATTACGGGTTCGATCGCTGATGGCTACTATATTTCGGGTGGTCAGAATACATGGAACTTCGCCATCACGGGTATGGATGTTACCCCAAGTGCAGGTTCCCATACGTATACACTACAGTTCTATGTAAGCGACTCTCCAACATATAATGGTATTACGGAAGGTTATCTGCAGGCCATAGAGATAAACGAATAATTGAGAGCAACGAACAAAATTTATAGAAGATGAAATCGACAAAATATACACCGGCTGTGGTACTGTTTTTTGTGCTGGTATTTTCTGGATTCATGCACCTTGGAGCCAGTGCACAGACATCAATTGATAACGAAATCGACAAACGTAATTCTGAACGGAGTGTAGAAGGAGCTCGCTTGGGGTCTTTGGTATGCGAAGATGCCAATGGTAAACTTACTCTGTGCTCTGGAAGTGTGGAAGAAACGGTTGCAGGTATAGCCACCAATGTTCCTTACATCACACTCAATAAGCCAGCATCTCCTGATGGTAGCAAATACATTTTTCAGGCATTGGTTTCTGATCAGTTCGGTTCAATATCCAAGGGAGATGCTTTAAAGGCGGTGTCGGATGGCAAACTGGGTAAATGTTCTGTAAATGAGACCGGATACGCCATTGCCTTGGAAGACAGCAAAGGGAAAGAGGTGATCAAGGTAAAAGTACTTAAGTGACCTGAGCCATTAAGAGAAGTCGGAATGCAAAATCAAAAAGGATGAAGAAGTATTTACTGATCGGAACGATGCTCACGCTCTTTTCTGAAGTTTCCGCGCAGTTCGTGGTCTTCAACAACGGAGCTGATGTAACGGTCAATTCTGGCTGTATCGTAACCATCCAGACCGGTGATCTTGACAATGGTTCGGGAACGATCGATAATGCAGGAAGGATCACGGTGAATGGAAATCTTGCAAACGATGATGAGATCACGGGTGCAGGTAGCAATACTGGAATTTTCAATGTGAGTGGAAACTGGGAGAACAATTCAGTTTTTACAGCAGATCAAAGTTTGGTGAATCTGAACGGGGCCAACCAACAGGTCATGGGATCTGCTGTCACAACTTTCTTCAACCTCAATTTGCTTGGTTCCGGATTTAAAAGCCTGCAGATCGATGCCGAAGTTCTCGGTGACCTCAGTTTGAATGACAGAGAACTCAGAACCAATTCCAATACGCTTCACGTTCTCAACCCATCTTCCTTGGCTGTTACAGAGTCGGGAGGGTTTGTAAGCAGTACGGGGGCTGGTCGCCTTTCTTGGAATACGAACAGTACTGACAGTTACGTTTTCCCGCTTGGAAGTACAGTAGGAACGTTGCGGATCCGTCCATTGGCCATTACTCCGAATGCCACCTCGGCCAACACATTTGCTGCGCGCTTTGCCAATGTCGATGCAACTACCGATGGGTTTGATGTCACCCAGTTCGACCCGGCTCTTTGCTTTGTAAACGACCAATTTTACTACCAGATCGATCAGGTTGCCGGTACTGACGCGGCTGACGTTACTCAGTATTACGTTGCAGCAGATGATGGCGATTGGGAAAATGGTGCGCACTGGCAAGGAACGCCTCAGTGGGAGGACATGACGAATGAAGTTGCTGGAACGGTTGGTGGTTACAGTACGGTCACCAATCCTGCTTGGAGCGATTTCAGCCAACCTGCATTTGCATTGGCCAATGCGCTGCCAGATGTGAGCATTGACGCTGTACCTACGTTGTGTGGGCAGGCCGATCCTGTTCAATTGAATGCCAGTCCTGCCGGTGGTTCGTTCTACGGTACGGGAGTAAGCAATGGCATGTTCAACCCGGCATTTGCGGGTACCGGACAGCATGTGATCTCTTACGTGTATGCAAATCCATTTGGGTGTGAGAATACTGCGGAGATCACCATTGAAGTTACCGATGCACCGTTGGTCACGATCACTTCAAGTAATAATGGAGCGTTACAGCTCTGCGCGGGAGAGACAATGGATCTCATAGCAACTTCGGGTTTTGTGGATTACGAATGGAACACCACAGATCAAACCGAGTCGATCACGGTCAGTACGGGTGGACAATATTCGGTAACAGTTACAGATGCGAATGGTTGTACTGGAACTTCAGCCGTAGCCAACGTTACCGTTCAGCCACTTCCAAGCCCTGTGATCTCGGCCAATGGGTCTTTGAATTTCTGTGAAGGAGAAAGTGTGCTTCTTTCCACGGCTCCGAATCAAGGAACGTATGAGTGGGCAATTACCGGTGGCACAAATCCGACCACTGCTGCCACACAGTCTGGAGATTACTTCGTTACGGTGACCAACCAGTATGGATGTCAAGGAGTTTCCAACACGATCACATTGGATGTAACTCCAATGATTCAGTCCACTATCATTGCTAATGGTAATACACTTACTGTGGATCCTCCGGGAACCGGTTATCAGTGGTTCTTGAACGGTGATCCGATCCCTGGGGCGACCGACATCAGCTATGATGCCATCCAAAGTGGAAACTATTATGTGCAGTACATCGGCCCGAACGGTTGTCCAACAACTACCACTACTTTGGAGTTCACGCTCCAGACCGGAGTTGAAGAATTGGGGGTTTTCGATGCTTTGGATGTCTATCCGAACCCTGGTTCAGGATTCATTAACGTTCGTGGTCAGTTGCCAAGTGCGGAGAATGTTTCCATCCAAGTGACCAACATGCTGGGACAGGCGTTGATGCCTGCGGTTCAGATCAACAAGACCATCAATTTCAACCAGTCGGTAGATATCAGCCAGTTTGCAAACGGGGTTTACTTCCTACGCATTCAAGCTGCCGATAGCCGTGTGGTTGTCCGATACATCAAAAGTTAACAAGGGATAGGGTACATTCCCCCTGCGATCCGACCCCTTTAAGGCCTCTCCGATTAATTGGAGGGGTCTTACTTTTGTAGTATGGTCAAGGGACTGTTCTCAAGCATGATCGTACCGACAATTCTGGTCATTGCCATGGTGTTGGTGATGATGGCGGAACATGTGTTCGACATCGATCTGGGGCAGTATGGCATTTTCCCGAGAAAGGTATCTCGGCTCTACGGAATTCTCACCTATCCGTTCATTCACGCCAACTGGAAACACCTTTTCAATAACTCCACCGCCATTTTCATCCTCGGAACAATGCTCTATTATTTCTACCGTCAGGTGGCATCGAAAACGTTGCTTTGGGTGTATCTGCTAAGCGGTATTTGGCTTTGGATAGGAGGAAGGGCCAATTTCCATATCGGGGCAAGCGGAATCGTATATGCCCTTTTCGGCTTCCTATTTATGAGCGGATTGTTGCGCAAGCATCTGAAGCTGATGGCACTTTCCATGTTGGTGGTTTTCATGTACGGAAGTCTGGTCTGGGGCATTTTCCCCATCGATCATGAAATTTCTTACGAAGGGCATCTTTTCGGGCTTTTGGCAGGCGTGATGGTGGCGTTTGTTTACCGCAGGCAGGGACCGCAGCGTCCCAAATACTCGTGGGAGTTGGTGGATGAGGAAGAAGTTCCAGAGTGGTTTCCAGACCCAGAACGAATAAGAAGGGAACAGGCTGAAAAGCAGTTGGAGAAAGAGCAGAAAGCCAGAGAGACTTCGGAAATGCCCATCAGCATAAAGTACATTTACAAGAAGCATGAAGGAAAAGAAGATAGGAATTAAGGAGCGGGTCTTCTCGTTTGTGCTGTATGGCGGATTGGGTGTGACCACCGAGGTGTTCTTCACCGCCATTGTGGACCGCATCAATGCGGGAAACTTGGATGATCTTTCGCTGAAAGGCCAGAGCTACATTTGGATGTTTCCCATTTACGGCATCACTTCCATCCTGTTTCCGATCGGCTACAACCTACTGAAGAATCTGAATCGATTGGTGCGCTATTTCATTTATGGCGCAGTTATTCTTCTGGTGGAACTGATCACGGGTTTCATGCTGGAGCAGTTCACGGGGCGTTGTCCGTGGGAGTACCAGAGCGGCTGGCATTTTGGTGGCTATATCCGCTTTGATTACCTGCCACTTTGGATGCTTTTCGGTGCCATGATCGAAGAGTTCCACCGATTCAACCTGAAGATCGGCATCACTGAGTCGTCCTAATATAGGTTGACTGTTTATTGTGGTTGCAATTAACTAAGAGATCTCCAAAGCCCGATCGGGCTTTGGAGATCTTCTTCCCCATGTTCTCATTTTCATCTTCTGTTGTCGGTGCATCTGTTCAGGTGTGAGCATATGGTTACTCAGGTGTGGTCTCAAAGAATTATATGCTGCAATACTCTGACGGGTCTGTCTGCCCGTCTGTTTCATGTCCTCCATCTGTCCGCCAAGCCCGAACTCATCTTTCAGTATGCCATTGATGCGCTCTGCAACGGCATTCTCATAGGGGTCTCCATTTTCGGTCATGCTTATTGTGATATTGTTGTCTTTGAGATGGTCAGTGTAGAGCCGACTGCAGTATTGCAGTCCCCTGTCTGAATGGTGCATCAGCTGGGCCTCGGGGTATTGTCTTGCAGCGATGGCCATCTTCAGGGCCTTGAGGGTGGAGGCCGCCTCCATATTGTCACTCAGTTCATATCCCATCACTTTCTTGGAGTAGGCATCGGTTATCAGATGCAGATAGCTGTTGGTCCCCAATGTATCCAGATAGGTGATGTCGGCCACCCAGAGCTGCTCGGGGCGGTGTACCCTGAGTTCCTTTCTCAGGTCGGGATATTTGAACATCCAGTGTTTGGAGTTGGTGGTAACGGTGTATTTCCTGCGCTTGCCTACCAACAGGCCTTCTTGGCGGAGCAGGTCGAACAGTCGGTCCCTTCCCACCATCGTCCCGTTCTGTTCCATCATGAATTTCAACTTCCTCGTGCCCAACCGCGACATCTGTGCGCGTATCTCCAGCACCGACCGTCAGACGTCTGTTCTCATCACAGCGGTCTTTCACGCTCTGGCGTGTTTTATAATAGGCCTGTTTGCTATGGCCGAACAACTCACAGAACATGCTCACCTTGCGTGGATGTTGCTGTACAAGCTCACTTATTGTCCGGCTGCGCTTTTTTTAAGATGACGATGTTCTCCTCCTTCTCGGTGATGGCGATCAACTTCTCATAGGCAAGCACCTGAGCTTCTCATCGGCCAACTGCTTCTCCAGTTCCTTGATGCGCTGTTTCTGTGGATCTTTCATCGGACGTCCCAACTGTCCTTTCTCAGGATAGTGCAACTTACCGAATTTTCTGCACCAGGTCAGCACACGCGAGTTGCCTCCTATCCCATACTTCTGCTGTATCCGGTCCTTGTTCAATATCCCCTTCTCAAATTCGGCAACAACCATCCGTTTGAACGTGTCGCTGTACGTCCTTCGGGGGATGTACTTCCGCTTTTTCCCTTCTTCTTTCATCTTAAGCTGACATTTTTTAGTCAGCTTTTTTCAGGACGAGACAGCTGAAAAAAAAAGCCCCGCTCAATTTGAGCGGGGCTTCTTGTCTCATTCAGACTTTCTTCTTACTGAATGATGAAATCAACTCGTCTGTTCACATTCAGCGCCTCATCGCTAACTGAAAGCGGATTGTCTTCGCCATCACTTGCTATTGAGAAGCGACCTGCATCAATTCCGTAGATCTTCACCAAGTGGTCAACGGCTGCTTGAGCTCGTTTTTCGCCAAGAGATTGGTTGTAATCTTCTGTGCCTGTCTTATCGCAGCTACCAACAACTTTGATTTTGATTGACTTGTCAGCCTTCATTAACTGAGCAACTTCTGCCAATCGATCATAACTTGACCAGTAATCGATTCTTGCGCTGTTGACCTTGAAGTAGATTGATGGAAGACCACCTGATACGCTTACATTGGTTTCGCCACCTGCATTTTCAAGGGTAATTGTCTTTCCTTGGAAATTGACCAAAGCGCCAGCTTCTGTGTTCGGCTCAATGTCTTGGCTGTCTGCAACGCCATCGTTGTCAGAGTCAAGTTCTTTTCCGTTCTCATCAACACGGGCACCTTTGCTTGTGAATGGGTCGGCATCCAAGTAATCTGGAACACCGTCACCATCTGTATCCAATGCACGGCCGCTTCCGTCTACAGCAACATCGGCAGGCGTATTCTCTTCTTTGTCGAAGATGTCAGAAACACCGTCACCGTCAGCATCTTTAGCAAGGCCATCAACATTCGCTTGAAGGTCTGCCATGTTCTGATTCAACGCTTGGAATGGGTTTACCCACTCTTTAGAATGTGTTTGCTTACCAAATTTGATTGCCACAAATGCGTTAAAATAACCATATCCGTCACTCCCGCGTTTCCCGCCAACTGTAGCGTCAAGCTTGTCGCCTGCAGGTGAGAATCGTTGTGTGTATTCAAGCCCAAGGTCGAACCTTCTCGAGAGTCTGAACTTAACACCGAGGCCAGCAGGAATAACCAGTTCGGTAGTGAATTTATCGGCTTCTTTTTTACCGCTGGGGTTACTGGAGTTACCAACTATTTCACCTGCATTAGGACCATTCAGTCTGTATTTATTTGATTTGAACGAAGTAAATCCGATTCCGCCAATTACGTAGGCCGTGAAAAATCTATCTTTTGTTCTGTCAGAATACATAAGGTTAACGAAGTTGACCGTTGTGTTCAGCGTGTAATCAATGAACATCGACTTGAAATACACATTCTGATTAACAGCATTTGCATTTCCGATTGTTCGCTTCGAACCACCCAATGTTCCGACCAAAAGATTAGCTCTGAACCCGATCACGGAATTCAATTGGTAGTCTACAAAGAGACCACCACCACCATTGTTAACGTCATGTTTGGCCTGCGTGTAACCAAAATCGTACTGACGCAGGTCTCCATAAAACTGGGTCCATCCGCCATGCAGACCTACGGTGAAGTAGTTGAATTTTCTCTTGGAAGAAGTAGTGGAAGAGGACGTTTTCCCATCTCCATTCCCGTCTCCTGCCAGACAAACTCCGGTAAATAAAATTGATAGAACAACTGAAAGTAAACCCTTTCTCATGTTTGGTTGTATTTGGTTGTTTTGTTTTCTAAGACTATAAAATTACGTCAATGCTTCGACATCAACTCGCTGCAAATTTAACCAATGTTATCAATTACCAAAGCTGCACATTTTTTTTGAAGCGGGCTTACGAGGAGGTTATCAACAGGTTTCAACAATGGTGATTCCGTACTCATAGGTGGTTTCTATCCGCTTAAAAACCTGGTTGAGGTGTTCGCTCGATTCCACAAAATCGATCTCATCTGTGTTCAAAATCACGATTCGTGTTCCGGTTTGCTGCCTGAAAAACTCGAGGTAACCGTTGTTTATCTGCTCCAAATAATTCTGACCGATCTCCTGTTCGTAAGCACGGCCGCGCTTTTTTATCTGCCGCAATGATTTTTGCGGATTGCAGTAAAGAAACACCAGAAGGTCGGGTTTTGGAAGCCTTCCATGGATGATGTGAAACAGATTCTGATAAAGCTCAAACTCATCGGGGTCGAGGTTGATGCGGGCGAAAACCAACGATTTGGCGAATGAATAGTCGCACACGATTCCTGGTCTGAACAGGTCTGTTTTATTGAGCTCATCCCGTTTTTGGTGGTAGCGCTCCGCCAAAAAGCTCAGCTCCAAAGCAAATCCATGTTGCTTCGGGTTCTCGTAGAATTTGGGCAGGAACGGATTGTCTTTGAACTCTTCCAGCATCAACCGCGAACCCCAACGCTCGGCCAGCAGCTTGGAAAGTGTGGTCTTGCCTGAACCGATGTTGCCTTCGATCACCACGTACTCATACTCCTTCGGACGGCTCATGGATTGGATTTAACGTCCTTGAATTGCGATGTGCCGACTTCCGTCAGAAGTTGATGATACGTTTTGTGTAGAAGTGGATGCGTCCAACCTGGAACGAGTTGACATAGCGGTTGGAGCGCAAATGCGCGTTCGTGCAGCAATCTGTGGGGAATGGTCAATGAATCTGAATGATGGATCAGTTCCTCGGCACACAGAATATCGATGTCTATTGTGCGTGACGTCCATCGGTCACAGGTGCGTTTACGCCCCAATTGCAGTTCGATCCCTAAAATTCTGGAAAGCACTTCCTCTGGTTTTTTGTCACTTTCCACAAGAAGGGCCTGATTCAGAAATGTGGTGTCTGACTCAAATCCCCACGGTTCGGTTTCAAGTATGTCAGATCGGTCAAGAATCACCCCAATACGCTCAGAAATAAGTTCAGATGCCTGTTCAAGGACCGATTTACGATCTCCCAGATCGGAGCCCGTCAAAAGCACGTATTTTCTAATTCCATCAGACATCGGGCGCAAATATAGCCCATGCTTCAAAGGAGCGGTATGAGTTCTCTTAACATTTGATAACAGGCACGGCATACACCTTATAATAGCGTTGCTACCTTTGCGGCCTAATTCAAACTATCAACCGATGAAACAATTCTTCAAGTTCATGTTTGCCAGCGCCTTTGGTTTGGTGCTTGGCATTTTCCTGCTTTTCGGGATTTTTGCAGGTATCGGAGCTTCTATGAGCGATAAACAGACCGTAGAAGTGAAGGACAAATCCGTACTTCACATCAAATTCGATCAAGAGGTAAAAGAGCGCGGCTCCGAAAATCCTTTTGGAAATCTGGACATTGGGCCGTTTGCCGAAAAGGGATCGATCGGCCTCAACGACATTATTGCCAGTCTGGAAAATGCGGCAAAAGATGAAAAGATCAAGGGCATTTACCTTGATGTAACGAGTATTCCTGCCGGAATGGCAACGATTGAAGAGATCCGAAATGCTCTTCTCAAGTTCAAGGAAAGTGGAAAATGGATCGTTGCCTACAGCGAGATCTACACGCAGAAAGCATACTACGTAGCTTCTGTTGCTGACGAGATCTGGCTCAATCCGCAAGGAATGGTGGAGTGGAGAGGTCTTGGGTCGCAGATGATGTTCCTGAAGGGTCTTTTCGAGAAATTGGAAGTGGAGCCACAGATCATTCGTTACGGAAAGTTCAAAAGTGCTGTTGAGCCATTGATGCTGGACAAGATGAGCGAGGCCAACCGCATGCAGACCATGACCTACATGTCTGATCTGTGGAACAAGATGGTGAACGGCATTGCCGAAGGAAGAGGTAAGTCTGCTGCTGAGTTGGATAAGATGGCGCAGGATGCCACCATCCAAAACGCGAAAGATGCCAAGGAGAACGGTTTGGTAGATGAGCTTCTTTTCAAAGATGAAGTGCTTGCCAACCTTCGTACACGACTTGAGTTGGAGAAAGAAGACGATAAGATCAACTTTATCGGATTGGGCAAATACAAAGATGCTCCTAAGGTGAAAGGAGACGATGAAAAAGCTTCGCACAAGGAAAAGATCGCAGTTGTCTATGCGGTAGGAAGCATCGAAGGTGGTCAGGGAAATGATGAGACCATCGGGTCTGAAAAGATATCCGAAGAGATCCGCAAGGCAAGAAAAGACGACAAGATCAAAGCAATTGTACTTCGCGTGAACAGCCCTGGAGGAAGCGCCTTGGCTTCGGACGTCATTTGGAGAGAAGTGGTTCTCGCCAAAGCGGAAAAGCCTGTTGTTGTTTCCATGGGCGATGTGGCTGCTTCGGGTGGTTACTACATCTCTTGCGCAGCCGACAGTATTGTGGCACAGCCGAACACCATTACAGGTTCTATCGGTGTTTTCGGTGTGCTCATGAACGCGCAGAAATTCATCAACAACAAGTTGGGAATTACCGTTGATACGGTGAAAACCAACCGCTTTGCCGACCTCGGAACGCCATTGCGTCCGCTAACGCCAGTTGAGCGTGATATCGTTCAGAACGGTGTGAACGAGATCTACTTCGAGTTCATCTCAAAAGTGGCCGAAGGTCGCGGTATGACCACTGATCAGGTGGATAGCATCGGTCAAGGGCGAGTTTGGAGTGGGGAAGATGCGCTTCAGATCGGATTGGTTGATAAACTTGGTGGAATTGAAGATGCCATTGCCATTGCTGCGCGCATGGCGGAGCTGGAGAACTATCGTGTAGTGGAATATCCTGCCAAGAAAGACCCAATGCAAAAGATGATTGAAGATTTTACGGGAAAAGGCGAGGAAGCGCTTTTGCAGCATCGTCTCGGTCATTACTACGAGTACGTAAAAGATGTGGAAGACCTGATGAAAATGGAAGGTGTGCAAGCACGACTTCCTTATCAGATATACATCGATTGAGAATGATAGACCTTCAAGGTTTTCAAAACCTTGAAGGTCTCTGAAAGAACCGAAGGCCCGATCAGCTTGCTGATCGGGCCTTCGCATTTTTAAATCCAGCGGTTTTTCAAGACCTGCGAGGTCTTTGGTCGCTACTTGACAATCGTGAATTTCTCGGTGATCGCGGCATCTTTATTCCTGAATTCTGCAACGTAAATGCCTGGTCGGAAGCCCGAAAGCATCACCGAATTGCTGGTCACTTTTTGGCGGATAACGACTCTTCCGCTTGCATCCATTATTCGCAGATTCCAAGAACCCGGTTCACTCAGTTTAAATGTCACGTCACCTTTGGATGGATTCGGATAGACCGTAACACTTGCTTTCGGTGACTGATTCTCTTCAATGCCAACCGTCAGGCATGGATTGTTCTGAAGGGCCGCATACGCATCAACCCGCTTCCCGATCTTTCCCGCGTAGGTAGAATTGGTTCCAACGCTTTCAATATCCACCGCAGTGCTGATCAAAAGGTCCATGGTTTCTAACGCAGTAAGGCACGGATAGGCCGAACGGATCATGGCAACCACACCTGTAACGATCGGTGAGGCAATGGACGTTCCGCCCGTAGTCTGATAAACTTCCGTGCTCCCCGAAGCTCCGACCGTTGCCGTGGCCATCACATCAAATCCTTGTGCACACACATCCACACTATCGCTGCGCGTGAAAGGGGCATTCACTCCGTTGTCAAATTCATCAGAATTGTGAACGCCTGTAACGCTCACAGCACGGTAGAACGAAGCAGGATAACGGAACTCTTCTGCATTTGTGTTTCCTGAAGCGGCCACCACTACCGCATCCTTATTAATAGTGGCGTAGTTCACCACGTCCTGCCCGTCATTGCTGTAGGTCAGCGTTCCCCACGAGCAGTTGATCACCTTGCAATCGCGGTCAGCGCAATAAGTGATGGCATCGTGGCCATCTGCCGTAACAATGGTTGTATTACCGTTGGTGGCATCATTGGCAATTTTCACGGGCAGGTATTTGCACTTGAAACCCGCGCCCGACATGCCCACACCATTATCGGTGGTGGCAGCGGCCACTGCCAAAACACCCGTTCCGTGCCAATCGTTGGTGGAGAAAACGCCATTGTCGTTGCCCCAAATATCCCAACCCTTGTAGTTGTCGATGTAGCCGTCATTGTCGTCATCTGTTCCGTTTATCGGATCAGCGTAGTTGTATTTCAGGTTGCCCTGAAGGTCTTCGTGCAGCAGATCGAAACTCGTGTCCGTTATTCCCATCACCACGTTCGTATCACCTTGGGTCGTGTCCCAAGCGGCATAAAGATTGGCGTGCAGCAGATGGTCGAACGAACCTATTTGCGGGTCGTTCGGCATGTAGAACGATTGCGAATACGTGGTCGGTTCCACCCATTCGAAAACACCCGTTTCTTCCAGTTTTTTAATGATGGCGGTAAGATCCGAACCTTCTTCCAGTTCAATGCGGTAGGTCCTCGTCAGGTCGATGAACGCATTTCCTGCATTATCTGTCTGTTGCGGTCTTGGTTTTTCCGCATGCGGATATTTCCGTATCACCTCCGTGATGGGCAATCCTGCAAGTGATGCGTGTTCTTTCAGTTCAGCAGAGAACGTGCTGGCATCAGTGTCCTTCACCTTTGCAATGATGAGGTCAGGAACCACATTTTCCTGTGCGAAAAGAGAAAAGGGAAGAAGGAGCAGTAGAAAAATGGAAATGTGTTTCATCGCGTTTCAAAAAATCATGAAGAACATGTATCGGTCACAGATTCACTGGTTTTCACAGATTCGCACAGAAAGAACTTATCCGAGAAATCTGCGTCCATCTGTGAATCTGTGGCGTTAACATGTCCTGAACTGCAAGTTAGTCAAATCAGCCTTGCGCGTATTTCGGAATCTCATCCAAAAACTGGAACTCATTTTCATCGGTCACGTGGCAGCAGTAGTGTTCCAATCCGTTGCTTATCAGCAGCAGCGCAGCATCAATATGCCGATTGTACCTGCCCAACTGAAAGAAAGTTTCCTTCCCAAGTGTTTCGGTCGGAGCTTTGCATTCCACCAGCAGTTGCGGTTTTCCCTGCGGGTTGCAGATGATCAGGTCGGCCCGCTTGGTGCGGTGACCGCCTTTCACTTCGCGCTCAATCTTCATCAACGAAAGTGGGTAGCCAAGATCTTTGTTCAAGAAGGCGATTAAATGTTGCCTTACCCATTCTTCGGGCGTCAGCACCAGAAACTTCTTCCGCACCTGACAGAAAACGAAATGCTTGCCGTTCTCCTGTTTCAGGCGTTGGGCATGCATCGGTAGATTCAGTTTGGGCAGCATTGGTCGAATATAATCACCTAAATCGTGCACAAGCGTATTTCCGATCTAATTAAGCGTACATTGCGGCTTCACATAACTATATATTAATGAGTAACGGTACAGTAAAATTTTTCAATGAGACCAAAGGATTTGGATTCATTACTCCTGATGAAGGAGGCAAAGACGTCTTCGTTCACACAAGTGGATTGAAGGACGAGGTCAGAGAAGGTGACAAGGTGACCTACGATGTAGAGCAAACACCTAAAGGCCAAAGTGCATCGAATGTGAAAGTGGTTTAATCCATCCGACATATCTATGAAATGAAAGGCCCCTCGCAGCAATGTGAGGGGCCTTTTACTTTTAATGCTGCACCACCAGCCGTTCTGTATGCCGTACGCCACGTTCGTTGACCAGCGAAACCGAATACACTCCGTTCGGCCACGCACTTGCATCGATCTCAATAGTGGAAGTTTGTGGGTTGAGGTTTTCCACCGTGCGGCCAAGCATATCGTAAACGGTCACCGACAAATCCTTCGCACCGTTCCAATTTGAAAGCTGCATCTGAAAAACACCGTTGGTCGGATTGGGGTAGATGGAGAATTCGGGGCGTTGGTTTTCTTCGATGCCTACCATGGCGTATTCTCCGAAGACGCACTCATCGAATTTCAAATATGTATAGTGGGTTGATTTGTTTGGACCATCGCCAAGCATTTCATAATACCAGTTTTCTTCATCGCTCCACCAACCATATTTCGGAACAAAGGTTTGGTTTCGTAAGTACGGAAAGTGGTACGGATGTTCCACAACAAAACAACTGTCTTCCACATTATTGGAATCCCAATTGACTATTGGATTGCAGGAGCAGATATCTACAAAAGCAAATTGACAAATGTTGTCTGGGTTGGAGGGCGAATAGGAGTAGGCGGCATTCTTTTCGCGAGGCATCAGATTCCTGTTTTCGAATTGAATGAGCGTTTCATAATTCCCCGTCACCGGAGTGTAGGTTCGGGTTATCTGATTGGAAGTTACCGAAGAGGCTGTTTCGATTAATGGTGGACCACAATCATTGCCGTAATCCGTTGTCATGGAGTTCAGACTTTGGTGATTTGTGATGCATTCAACTTGGATAGAACCATTTTGGTCTGGAGTGCTCACAGATGTGATCAACTCGGAGGTTTTCGTTGTTTCCACATGGTAGCAATTGTTGCCAGGAGGGTTGTGGTCGTACCTCCAAATTTTGAAGAACCCATCGCCCTCATGTGGGACTCCTCGTATTGTACCATTCCCAACTATGTATCCGGGGGCATAAACGTTTATCGAATTTGGGTCAACTTGGCGAATTGCATTTGTGTCGAATGGGAATTTCAAGAAATCAACCATTTTTCTGAAACCGTGGTCCTTGAATAATTCTATGGTGATGAAATTTATCGGGTCAGGTACTATTTCTCCGAGAGATATATGCTTGAAAGAAATTGTCTTCACAGAATCCGTTACCCAATCATCCTCAATGATCTGAATCGATTCCACCGTCCCGATCAATGAGTCTCCGTTTGGATATTGGTATGCCAACCAATTTTGATTTGGAAGTAGGCTATGGTCAATTTTCACGCTGTCTCCCAATTCATTCGAAAACCACGCTTGTCCACTTTGCAGTATTCCTGTTACGGCTCCATTCCAATTAGGTGCATTCCAATAAACGCATGAGTATTCTGGTAGTGGGTTTTCTAATGATGTGTCGCGGACAATGGGATAATTGTAATAGAGTGTGTCCTGACCCGATACTGAAATGGAATCAATCCGAGTTCCCCACATGTTTGCACTGGCCATCCAGTTGTAGGCACTTCTCTGATAAAACACCTGCAACGAGTGGCTGTTGATGGGCTGGTAGTTCTGAGCGGATGAATCTGATGTGCTCAGTACCATGAGTAAAGGGAGAAGCGTAAATGTCTTTTTCATGAGTTTGGAAGTTAATGCTGCACCACCAGCCGTTCTGAATACTGTGCGCTACGTTCGTTGATCAGCGAAACCGAATAAAACCCATTGGGCCACGCACTTGCATCGATCTCAATAGTGGAAGTTTGTGGGTTGAGGTTTTCCACCATGCGGCCAAGCATATCGTAAACGGTCACAGAAAAATCCTTCGCACCGTTCCAATCTGAGAGCTGCATCTGAAAAACACCGTTGGTAGGATTGGGGTAGATGGAAAATTTGGGTCGTTGGTTTTCTTCGATGCCAACCATGGCGTATTCTCCGCAGACAAAATCTCCGACTTTCAAATAGCTATAGCCTGTGTAAGCTGAGTATTGGGTTGATGCTCCCCAATCCGTTTGCCAACTTGAGCTTCCGTAATCGCCAACATAAGCCATAAATGTTTGGTTGTTTCCACCATTGCATTTGAAAAATATGGGTGCCCACAGGCAAGAATCACCATTATCAGGCTCCCAGCCAATCGGCCCCCAACAATTCGAGGTCGTTACTGTATTCGGACATTCTTCGCTCTCTGACAGATTATAAACATACCCGGTCCATTTTTCTCGAGGCATCATGTTGATGTCATCGTAGTTACGCATCAGGGTTTTGAAGGAGCTGTCAGGGTTTGAAGTATAGATCTCGGAATATGTGACAATCTGAACATCGGAAGTATGAAGTTCATACGTGTATCCGTACGGAGATATGTTGCTTGGAACCTGATCGAAACTATATGACTGAGAGTTTTCTTGCCAATACACTACCACTTGACCTTGCCCGTTGGTCGAAACATCCGTGATTAATCGGGAAGTGCTTGAACCATGATATGCTGGCGATGACACATAGTCTAAACGAGAGTATTCAAAATATCCATCGCCAACATGTGGGGTTGCCCGATATTCGTTTCCAACTCTGTAAGGAACGGAGTTGACATTGATAGAATTGGGGTCTACCTGATAGATGGGTTCGTCATGTACAGGGAATCTTACGAAATCAATCATTCTTCGGAAGCCATGCGACCGATATATCTCCAAGGTTACATGATTCATTGGATCTGTGACGATTCCGTTTGTAGAGTAGCGGATGAATTCAATTGTTTTCACCGAGTCTGAAATCCAAGCATCATCTACCCAAGTTATATCCGTAATCGTAGCTACAAGGCTATCACCGTTAGCAAAGCGATAAGCTTCCCATGAACC
Organism: Flavobacteriales bacterium; assembly: GCA_016124845.1. Classification (NCBI taxonomy): domain Bacteria; kingdom Pseudomonadati; phylum Bacteroidota; class Flavobacteriia; order Flavobacteriales; species Flavobacteriales bacterium. The sequence goes on along the minus strand of WGMW01000031.1, from coordinate 6,935 downwards.
CGAAAGTTGTTCGCTGAACCTTATAAGGAGACTGTCACCGAACGAATTGCGGAAATAAGCATTTCCATTCGTGTCTATTCGGGTTTCGTAACCGTTCCAGTTCGGTGCATTCCACCAGGCGCAGGAACCATCATACAGCTCGTATTCTACTATGGTGTCTCTGACAATGGGGTAATTGTAATAGATGGTATCGCCATTCGATGATGTAGAAACCGAATCAATTCGGGTTCCCCACATGTTATAGTCTTCGCCTTGTGCAAAGTTGTTTTCCTGATAAAACACCTGCAACGAGTGGCTGTTGATGGGCTGGTAGTTCTGTGCGGATGAATCCGATGTGCTCAGTACCATGAGCAAAGAGAGAAGCGTAAATGTCTTTTTCATGAGTTTGGAAGTTAATGCTGCATCACCAGCCGTTCTGTATGTTGTGCCCACTTTGGTTGACCAGCGAAATCGAATAAACCCCATTGGGCCACGCGCTTGCATCGATCTCAATAGTGGAAGTTTGCGGGTTGAGGTTTTCCATCCTGCGGCCAAGCATATCATAAACGGTCACAGAAAAATCCTTGGCGGCATTCCAATCTGAAAGCTGCATCTGAAAAACACCGTTGGTCGGATTCGGGTAGATGGAGAATTCGGGTCGTTGGTTTTCTTCAGTTCCGACCACAAGTTGCTCGCCACATTCTAAGTCGCCAACTTTCAGATAAGAGTAGTAAAAGTAATGGTACGCCCACCCAGTACAGTAATAATCATCTTCGCTCCAGAATTTGTAAACAATTCCGATGTATGGAGCAAAATGGTATTCTACTCCTGTACATTCTGCAGGTAGGGAGTGTATGGTGACCAAGGGGTAAGTGCAACTATCATCCGTATTTACAAGATGAGACCAACTAAAGGAATAAGCGGAGCCTCCTTCTCTCGGCATCAAATCCTCGTTGAACTGGGCATTGTATATGGGTACGAAAGTGTCAGGCAAGAGTTCATAAATCAGGTCAATGGTTGATGATTGGAAGGTTGAATTGTATAAAGTGTTCCTCATCACACTCGCTGTGATTTGACCGCTGATGCTATCAGTGGTTACTCCCAAAACCGATTCTGACGATGAACCGTTACTGCCGTAGCATGAGACACCGTAAGACTGGCAGCTTGAGATAGTGTAAAATCCATCTCCTATTGTTGGTTCTGGGCGAATAGTTCCGTTTACCAAATAACCTGGAGAGTATTGATTGATGGTATTCCGGTCAACTCGATGTATTGGAATAGTATCATTGGGAAACTTTACAAAATCCACCATTTTTCGAAACCCGTTTTCTTTGTAAAGTTCAATCGGCATACCCTCCCAAATAAGGTTCCCGCTTGAATATCTTGAAAACGTTATGGTCTTTACGGAGTCGGTTATCCATCCATCATCTTCCCAAGTAACATTTGTTATTTTACCTACTAAAGAGTCTCCGTTGAGGTAGGTATAAGCCAACCATTCCTGATTGAGAGAAAGCAAAGGCTCAATTTTTACGCTATCGTCATTGTGAGTGTAAAACCATGTTGAACCAGATGGTTCGATTCTCGTTTGTTTTCCGCTCCAATTGGGGGCGTCCCACCATATACTGCCGAATTGACCATTCTCGGCAGCTGTATCACGAGCAATGGGATAATTGAAATAGATGGTATCATTGTTCGCGGTGACACTTATGGAGTCAATCCGTGTACCCCACATGTTTGCATCAGTCTGCCCGCTATAGGGAGTGAAATAAGGTGTCTCTTGATAAAACACCTGCAAGGAGTGGCTGTTGATGGGCTGGTAGTTCTGAGCGGATGAATCTGATGTGCTCAGTACCATGAGGAAAGAGAGAAGCGTAAATGTCTTTTTCATGAGTTTGGAAGTTAATGCTGCATCACCAGCCGTTCTGTATGCCGTGCGCCACTTTGGTTGACCAGCGAAATCGAATAAACCCCATTGGGCCACGCACTTGCATCGATCTCAATAGTGGAAGTTTGTGGTTTGAGGCTTTCCACCGTGCGGCCAAGCATATCGTAAACGGTCACAGAGAGATTCTTTGCGGCAGTCCAATCTGAAAGCTGCATCTGAAAAACACCGTTGGTAGGATTGGGGTAGATGGAAAATTTGGGTCGTTGGTTTTCTTCGATGCCAACCATGGCGTATTCTCCGCAGACAAAATCTCCGACTTTCAAATAACTGTAATCGGTGTGAGTAAACAGAGCAGCTGTACAGTAACTATCAACAGAGTATGAAAACGAACCGATATAGCCCAGATATGGCGAGAATATCATTTCTGGCGTGCTTTCACATTCCGGAGGGTAGAAATTCAGACACGGATCTGATATGCTGTCATAATAATAGTAAGCAGGGTCTATTAAGTCACCTCCGGTTCGTATGGTCGGATTACCACAATTTGATTCAACGGAATAGAGGTAAGCGGCTCCATTTTCTCTTGGCATGCAATGCAACCCGTCAGAGTCTTGAATCAGAGGTTTAATGGTGTCTGGTAATTTCTGATAGTGAAGAATTAATGATTGGTTGTAGTTGTGGCTTGAGTTGAATGTGACTGATGGATCGCAGGATATTATATCCCAGCCGGGGGTAATGTGTCCGAGACCCGTTTGTTCTTGATTCTTGATGATTGAAACCAGAAGGTCACCATTGTTCCCATCGGGTTGCACATCATTTACAAGGATAGAAACATCGGTATTTACATAACAAGATCCGGTATGCCAATTGGTTGTTTGAAGGTAGCCATCACCAACACTTGGGAACGGAACGACAACATTGTCAGATTTATATCCGGGAGAATTGGCGTTGATCGAATTCAGGTCAACGCGCATGATGGAATCAGTCTCAAATGGAAATTTCAAAAAGTCCATAGTCTTTCTGAAACCATGGTTCTGATAAACCTGCAAGTTGGCATTATTCAATGGGTCCGAAACCTCAATACCATTAGAAACGCGACTGAACCGGATTGTCTTTACAGAGTCTTCAACCCATCCATCATCGATCCACTCAACTGATATGATCTTTGCCAGTAACGAATCACCGTTATCAAAGGTGTAGGCAAGCCATTCTTCATTCAGCTGCCCTTGGTGATAAATACGGATGCTGTCCTGAGATTGGTTGTAGAACCACGAAGATCCCAATGTGTCAACTTTAGTTTGGATGCCGTTCCAGTTGGGCGCATTCCACCAAATGCAACCAGAACCCGAAGCTGAGGTGTCACGATAGATCCTGTAATTGTAGTAGAGGCTGTCTCCTTGGGTGGTTACCGCCACCGAGTCGATTTTCGTCCCCCACATGTTGCCACCGCTAAAGGAATTTAGTGGAAACGAGTTTTCCTGATAAAACACCTGCAACGAGTGGCTGTTGATGGGCTGGTAATTCTGAGCCAACAAATCTGATGCGGTCAGTACCATGAGCAAAGAGAGAAGCGTAAATGTCTTTTTCATGAGTTTGGAAGTTAATGCTGCATCACCAGCCGTTCTGTATGCTGTGCGCCACTTTGGTTGATCAGCGAAACCGAATACACACCGTTCGGCCACGCACTTGCATCGATCTCAATAGTGGAAGTTTGCGGTTTGAGGCTTTCCATCCTGCGGCCAAGCTTATCACAAACGGTCACCGACAAATCCTTCGCACCGTTCCAATCTGAAAGCTGCATCTGAAAAACACCGTTGGTCGGATTGGGATAAATGGGGAATTCAGCCTTCTCTGAGTTGCCGATGGCGGTATATCCACATTGCAAATCCGGATCATTGATACAGCTGGTGCCTCCAAAATCCTGCATGCCATCAAACGAAACTTCACATGTTGGTGTGACGCTAAAGTTCCAGATTCTGTGACCCATGCAGCCTGAGGGACAATCTTCACAGGCCAGTTCAAACGAATAGTGCCGAATTCCAGCACTGGTGGAGTAGGTCAGCCAGTTTCCATCACCATTGATCTCCCAACCATCCACTTCGGTTATCCCATCGATGTTGAGCAATGCGGAATGGACACCAGAACTGTTCAGGTCGAGAGGGGTAAGAAGAGTTGCGTTATTGAAATAGGGCGAAAAATTGACCACGCTCAGTTGTGTCAGGGAAAGGATGCTGTCAAGTTGTGGAACACCGGTCGGAGTGGTAAGATTCTGCCAGTTATTTGTCCATGCGTACGTGGTATCGACAGACACGGTGAAAAGATTGACCGTGGCTTCTCCACCCAGATATTGATGAATGCAGTACAGGTCGAAAACCGTGTCCCGCTCGGGCATGTTCTGAACATTGTAAATGGCGGCCAGTCCTTCCCAAACCGTGTCCAAATAGGCCAGTGGAACAAAGAGGGAGTCCATCGCTGGAGCATTCGTTGCGATGATCCGATTCATGGCCAAGAACCGCACATCATCATGATATTCGTTTTCCAACCAAGTGGGAATGGAGCAGTCGGAAGGTGTCTGCCCGCTAACGGTCGATATCCAACAAAGCAATAGAAGCGGGAACATCCATTTCATACCTTCGAAGTTAATCATTCTCACAAAGTATTTGAGTTAGATTTTGAAGCAATCCTTTTTCTGACCTCGCATCTTCCGTACCTTCACCACCCCATGAAATCCAAGGAAGAGATCGTACAGAATTGGCTGCCGCGCTACACAGGCGTGGAAGTGGAGAAGTTCGGCAAATACATCCTGCTCACCAACTTCCAGAACTATGTGGAAAAGTTTGCGGAGATGAATGGAGTGGAAGTGGATGGTACGAACAACTCCATGCCATCGGCAACGGCAGGCGACATCACCATCATCAACTTCGGGATGGGCACGGCCAATGCCGCCACCATCATGGATCTGCTCACGGCCGTGGCGCCCAAAGCATGTCTGTTTCTCGGTAAGTGTGGCGGATTGAAAAAGAAGAATGCCTTGGGCGACCTGCTTATTCCCATTGCGGCCATCCGTGGCGAGGGAACTTCCAACGACTACCTGCCGCCAGAAGTGCCTGCGTTGCCTGCGTTCGGATTACAAAAGGCGGTCTCTACCACCATGCGCGATTTCGGTTACGACTACTGGACGGGAACCATTTATACCACCAACCGCAGGGTTTGGGAACACGACAATAAATTCAAACGCAAGCTGCGAAAGGTGCGTGCCATGGGCATCGATATGGAAACGGCCACGCTTTTCATCACGGGTTTTTACAACGAGATTCCTACAGGAGCATTGCTCTTGGTCTCCGATCAGCCGATGATACCTTCGGGCGTGAAAACCGAGGAAAGCGACAAGAAGATCACAGCCGATTTCGTGGACCGCCACGTGAAGATCGGCATCCGATCGTTGGAGCAGTTGATCAACAACGGTCTCACCGTCAAACACCTGAGATTTTAGATGCCTATTCGAAATATTCTGGCTGATTTGAGAGCAGGCAATTACAAGCCTGTTTATTTCCTGCAAGGCGAGGAGCCGTTCTACATCGACCGTATTTCGGATTACATCGCGGAGCATGCACTCACGGAGGATGAGCGCAGTTTTAACCAAACCGTGCTGTATGGTTTGGACACGGATGTGGGCACCATCGTTTCCGAGGCCAAGCGCTTTCCGATGATGGCGCAGCGGCAGGTGGTCATTGTGAAAGAGGCGCAGCGGTTACGTAACCTCATTCCAAGTGGCGATGATGCCAAGAGCGAACTGCTGGCCTACGTGCAGAACCCGCAGCCGACAACCGTGCTTGTTTTCTGCCATAAGTACAAGAAGATAGATGCGCGCAAAAAAGTGGGCAAAGACCTGAAAGCGGCCATCGAGAAGAACGGGGTGTTCTTCACTTCAGAAAAGGTGAAAGATTGGACGCTGCCAACGTGGATCTCTGAACACATACAGGCGCAAGGATATCATATCGATCCGCGCACGGCCACCATTTTGGCCGAATATCTGGGCAACGACCTCGGCAAGATCGACAACGAGTTGGGCAAACTCTTCATCGACCTCGAAAAAGGAGGCTCCATCACCCCCGAACTCATTGAGCGCAACATCGGCATCAGCAAGGATTTCAACGTGTTCGAGTTGCAGAATGCGCTGCTAAGGCGCGATGTGAACAAGGCCAACCGCATCATCATCCATTTCGCAAACAACATAAAGGAGCATCCGTTGCCCATGCTTACGGCCACGCTCTACGGCTACTTCTACAAGATCATGCTGTTGCAATGGTTGCAGCAGAACCAACGCGGAGGCGATGCGGCCCGTGTGCTGCGGGTCAGCCCTTATTTTATAAAGGATTATGAATTGGGTGCGCGTACGTTCTCTGCCAAGAAGCTACGTAGCATTATGGGCTATTTGCGAGATGTGGACCTGAAAAGCAAAGGCATCGGCAACGTAAGCACTGAACCAGGCGACCTGATGAAAGAGCTCGTTTTTAAGATCGTTCACTAAGCCCATTTTCCTACCTGTAAACGTTTGTAAAGTTCAAACTCCCCTCCTTGCAAGGCCTGTCCTGAGCTTGTCGAAGGGAGGGGCTGGGGGAGGTCTTAACGCATCAGCTTCACGCCTCCGCGGTAGAAGTGCGTTTCGCCATATACATCCACAATAGTGAAATCATAGACGTACACACCAATTTCTACCTGCTTGCCTTTGAAGGTGCCGTCCCAATGGTAATCCTTGTCGTTCGATTCGAAGATCAATGAACTGTGTCAATCCGTCAGTCCAGATTCCCATCCTACAACTGTTGGGAGGCAATCCTTTGCTCCGAATTGGCATCCGACAAGCGTTGGGTATTTACCGTTAGCTCTGGATCGACATCTTAAAACGGTAGAAGGCGAGCCCTCTGCCAGTTTATGTATGTATCTACCACTCTTTCCACCCTCTTTTTGGGGCAGCGCATTGCCAAGGATTATTCAGGCGCGGGCGGGTTGGTGCCTTATTTCATCTTGGTCATCATCGACCTTTACTTTCTGGCATAGAATATCCGTAAGG
>WGMW01000030.1 GCA_016124845.1 Flavobacteriales bacterium | reverse complement strand
TATAACAGGAAGAGACCACACCTGAGCCTGAATATGAAAACACCTAACTTCATACACCAAAGAACCCTGCCCGATATCGGGCAGGTTCTTCCAAAAATCAACAGTAAAAACCTGTCAACTTATTTTAGGACGACTCAAAACAGCAAATTCTCAGGTGCCCTGTTTCAGGTTTTTGTAGGTTACGCCTTTCGCAAGCTTCGCTAATTCTGCTCCAAAATCTGGAACAGTTCGTTCAGTTTAGGCGTGATGATGATTTCCGTCCTGCGGTTCTTGGCGCGAGCCTCTTTTGTGTCAGCAGGGTCAAGCGGCATGTATTCTGAACGGCCTGCGGCTGTGAGTTGCTGCGGATCGATCTCGCTATTCTCGGTAAGGATCTTCACAATGGACGTGGCTCGTTTTACCGAAAGATCCCAGTTATCGGTCACGTTTCCGTTACCGCCATACGGAACGTTATCTGTGTGGCCTTCTACGAGAATGCCCACATCGGGCTGTGTCTGAAGCACTTTCCCAAGTTTCATCAGCGCCTCTTTTCCTTTGGCATCCACCACCCAACTGCCCGATTTGAATAACAACTGCTCTTCAAGCGAAACGTAAACTTTACCGTTCTTCTGCTCCACGGTCAAACCTTGATCCTGAAAGCCCAAAAGCGCATTGGTGATCTTGTTTTTGAGAGCCGTTACTGCGCTGTCTTTTCGCGCAAGCACACTTTCCAACTCATTGATGCGCTGACCGCGTGCCATGAGTTGTACACGTTTGTCCTCCAATTCTTGGCGCGATCGATCCAACTCCTGACGTATGTTGTCCAGATTTCCTTCCTTTTTCATCAGCGTGAGTTCCAACTCGCGAAGCTCATCCTCGCGTGCGAGAATGTCGTTTCGGGCATCCTGCAACTCACGCGTCAGCTTCTTTACATCGGCCGCGTTTCCTTCGCGAAGCTTGCCCATCTGCTCCAGCAGGTCGTTGTAATTGGCGTTGATCTTTTTGTTTTCGGCCTTTGCCTTTTTCAGTTCGGCCGCAAGCGAAGTGGTGTCTTCCTTCAGTTGCTTCAGCTGCGTTTCGTACTTGGCAACCTTGTCATTCAGGTCGGTCTCAATGGCTTTCAGGTCGATGTTCTCTGCCTTAAGGCGTGCTCGCTCTTCTTCGGCCATGGCGCGTGCCGCCACTTCTTCCTTGTACCGCTTTTCGGCCACGCACGAGGAAAGGACGATGGCCAAGATCAGAAAATGGAAAATGCTTTTTGCAGAACAGTACATGGTCGGTTGTTTGAACTTCAAAATTACCCGCGCAAGAGCCGAATTGAGTTGGAATGGTGGCGTATCATCAACACGAACATGTTAATTTCGGGAGGCAACATTCGTCAACGAATTGTCGTTTTATCGTTAAACTGGTTCTAAATTTTGGTGAGATGGCGAAGCTGAGCAAAGACTGGCTGTTTGAGAAGCACATCAACCTGGAATACAAGTCGTATGTGCTGCTGGCATATCTGCAAGATGTGTGCAATGCATTTGAGGTGAACCGACTTTACCCGCATTTGGCGGAACTGGTGGCGCACTACAATGCGCTGGTGAACATCAAGGCAGAACACGAACGTTTGGAACATCATTTCCCGAAGGAGTTGAAATCCATCCGACCCAATTTCCAATTGGAGTATGAGAAGATGGGAAGACCCGAAACGCTGGATGAGATCGTGGAGATTATCGACTATGCCATTCCGTTGTTGGAAAAGCACGTGAAGAACGGACAGGCCATTTATGAGGAGATCGAAAAAACCGTTCATGTCCGCTCGGTCGGGTTGTTGCCGCTGCACACAGATGAGGGTTATCTGCTGGTGATGAACGGCAACGAACCTCAAACGCAGATCTACAACTTCAGCATTACCATTTTCGAGAACCCGCGTGGGAAGTACCGTGCCATTCACACTTCGTTCTTTGCCGATTACCGGAGAACGCTTTCCAACACTCCTGAACAGATAAAACTGGAACTGATCCGAAGCAATCGCAAACTGCCCAACCCTGTAACGCTGACCGTTGAAAGCGAACAGGTGCTTCCTTTTGCCGAAACACTTCTGCCGATCGCCAAGCGTTCGGTTGTGAGGTATTTGGGTAGCACTTCATAGGTTCTGTCTAAAAATACTGCGGCCCCGCTTTCGCAGAGCCGCAGCCAAACCAAATGAAAAATCCACTACCAGAACCGTAGTTCCGAAAGCTTATACCGAAAGTAGTCCGTTATGTTTCAGGCAATTGCCAATTTGATCTAAAATCTCTTAACGGTTCTCACCAAGAAACGTCAAAAAATCCTTCTGTAACAGACCGTGTTTCGGTTTGGCTGTCGTTGGAAGCGGTGAGCTCGAACGTGCCCGTTATGCGCTTGCCTGTCAGATCCAAGGAAGTGACATTCAGTGTTCCTGGATTATTTCCATTTGAACGGAACTGATCGCCTCCGTTATTGCTCCATCGCCACGTATTCGAAGCATTCAAAGGAATGGTGCCAAGGCTATCAACCACGATGTCCAGTTTCATCTCGCCATAAAGGTCATTGTTCAACGGATTGGCCACCCGTGTTGCCTGTATGTAAAAGTTGTTTCCGCCCGAAACGGTTACTTCGATGAGTTCTTTTGTGGCGATAAACTCCTTGCCATCAATCTTACAGTGAAACGGAGAATCGTCAAATTTTTCCTTCTTGCAGCCAGAGAAGGTCAAAGCTGCCATCAGAAATACAGATAGAGTTGCTTTCATGATAAATGAATTGGTTGAAGTACAAACCAACTCAATCACGAAAACGTAGGCTTACGTTGATCTACCTAAATTGAGTACGAACCCAAAAGCAGTACGGGATTTTCCATCAGCTTTTTGAACGTCTGAAGGAATCTGGAACCTGTCGCTCCATCAACCACGCGGTGATCGCACGAAAGTGTCACTTTCATCACGTTTCCAGGCACGATCTGGCCATTCTTCACAACGGGAACTTCCTCAATGCCGCCAACGGCCATAATACAACTATCAGGCGGATTGATAATAGCCGTGAATTCATCAATACCGAACATGCCCAGATTGGAAACGGTGAACGTGTTTCCTTCCCAATCTTTCGGTTGAAGTTTTTTATCGTTGGCACGAAGGACAAAATCCTTCACTTCGCTGGAGATCTCGGTCAATCGTTTGGTATCTGCAAAACGCACCACGGGAACCAGTAATCCTTCTGGAACCGCCACGGCCACACCAACATGCACATGGCTGTTGTAGCGAATGAAATCGCCCATCCAGGCCGCATTTACCTGCGGATGCTGCTTGAGCGCCACCGCACAGGCTTTGATCACAAGGTCGTTGAAAGAAATTTTGGAAGACGAAACGCTATTGATGGAATCGCGCGCATCGATCATCGCGTCCATATCAATCTTCATGGTGAGGTAGAAGTGAGGCGCGGTGAACTTGCTTTCGGCCAGTCTGCGGGCAATGGTCTTGCGCATTTGCGAAATTTCCACATCGCGATGGCTTTCCACGGCATTGGCCGCAAATGGTCCGTGGTTGGTAAATGCCTCCACATCGCGTTTCACAATTCTTCCACCATCTCCCGAACCCGGGATCCGATTGATATCGTAACCTTTTTCCTCGGCAAGCCTTTTTGCCAACGGAGAAGCTTTCAATCGGCCATTTGCAGAAGGCTGTGAAACGGCAACCGTTGAAGCGACTGCTGCAACCGCTGGTTTCGGTTCCGGTTTTTCCTCCACTTTGGTTTCGGCTGGTTGAGGTTCTGGTTTCTTGTCCTCCGCTGGTTCTTCTTTTTTAGCCTCCGTCTTTTTCGCTCCTTCTTCTTTCAGAATGGCTTTGATGTCCTCGCCTTCTTCGCCAATAATGGCCAGAATGGAATCAACAGGTGCTGCCTTTCCTTTCTCCACACCAATGTGAAGCAATACGCCATCGTAAAACGATTCGAATTCCATCGTGGCCTTATCCGATTCGATCTCTGCCAGAATCTCACCCGAACTCACTTTATCTCCCACTTTCTTATGCCACTCGGCCACCACGCCTTCGGTCATGGTGTCGCTCAACTTGGGCATTCTGATCACTTCTGCCATCGCTCTAATCTTTTATGAAAGGATAATCGGCCTGCGTATAAACGTCTTCGTATAACTCGTTTGCATCAGGAAATGGCGATTCCTCGCTGAACTTGACGCACTCGTCCACTTCCGCTTTTACCCGTTCTTGAATCGCTTCCAGTTCCTCGTCCGAAGCGTATTTGTTCTTGATGATGATGTCAAGCACCTGCTGGATCGGATCCTGTTTCTTGTATTCCTCCACTTCTTCCTTGGTACGATACTTTGCTGGATCGGACATGGAGTGACCCTTGTAGCGGTAGGTCTTCATTTCCAGCAGCGTTGGCCCTTCGCCTTTACGGGCGCGGTCGGCCGCTTTTTTCACGGCTTCGTAAACTGCTTCTACGTCCATACCGTTCACATGCTCGCTGGGCATTTCGTAGCCATGGCCGAGGATGTAAAGGTCTTTCACGTTCGAAGTACGCTCTACCGAGGTTCCCATCGCGTAGTTGTTGTTCTCGATAATAAAAATGACGGGAAGTTTCCACGTCATGGCCATGTTCAGGGCTTCATGAAACGCACCTTGTCGCACCGCACCATCGCCCATGAATGTGAGGGTAACGTTCTTATTTCCACGATACTTGTCTGCGAACGCGATTCCCGCACCGAGCGGAATCTGGCCTCCCACAATTCCATGGCCTCCGAAGAAATTATTCTCCTTGCTGAACATGTGCATGGAGCCGCCTTTGCCTTTCACAATGCCCGTTTTCTTTCCAAAGAGTTCTGCCATTACTTCTTTGGCAGGAACGCCCAAAGCAATAGGATGTACGTGATCGCGGTAGGCTGTGATCACTTTATCGCCTTTTTCCATGGCCTCGCGGCTTCCCGCAAGCACGGCCTCTTGGCCAATGTAGAGGTGGCAGAATCCGCGGATCTTCTGCTGGATGTAAAGCTGCCCCGCCTTTTCCTCAAACTTGCGCCAAAGCAGCATTTCCTCGTACCAGTTCAGGTACATTTCCTTACCAAATTTCTTCTTTGCCATGAACTACCCTTTATCCAAATGTAGAAGTCGGAGTTAAAGGTAAGCGGGCATTTTCGACATTCCAATCGGTAACCGAAATGATGCGGAAGTTGTTCAGGAATTCTTCAAGTAGTCGGCCTCGAACCCGAACGGAAGCAGTGATGCCGCATCTTCAAAGATCCAAACCTTATCTGACTGACTTGCAAGGATAAGTCGGATGGGTGACTGCTGTTTGTGCTGATATTCCATGATTACTTGACGGCAGTTTCCGCATGGGGAAAGAGGATTGACAATCGCACTTTTAGCAGTGTTCACTGTGATTGCCATTGTTTCTATCCGCTCATTCGGGTAGTTGGTTGATGCCGAGAAAATGGCAACCCGCTCAGCACACAGACCCGATGGATAGGCCACATTTTCCTGATTGGTGCCAAGAACGGTTGTGCCGCTTTCCAATCGGAGCGCAGCGCCCACATAAAATTGCGAATAAGGCGCGTAGGCGTTCTTTGACGCGTCCTCCGCCAGCTTCAGAAGCTCTGCATCAGCAGCATTCAGCTCCGACCTTGTAAGTGAGATTCCTTTTATGACCAGTTTGAACTCTTCCATCTCTGTTTAAGAAGCAAGGTATTACTTCTGAATGAGAACCGTGGCAAAGGCGGCAACGCCTTCCTGTCTGCCAACAAAACCGATCTTTTCAGATGTGGTGGCTTTGATGGAAACTGCGTCTTCGTCCACCTTCAAGATCTTTGCAAGAATCGCTTTCATGTCATCAATATGCGGATTGACCTTCGGTTTTTCGAGTACCACCGTTGAGTCCACATTTCCTACCGAGTAGCCTTTTTCTTCCAGCAGTTTCACTACATCGCGGAGCAGAATTTTGCTGTCGATGTTCTTGTAATCAGAAGATGTGTCTGGGAAATGAAAACCGATGTCGCGTAGATTGGCGGCACCGAGCAGTGCATCACAGATTACATGAATCAGCACATCAGCATCTGAATGACCGACTGCACCAAGTTCAGATGGAATCAACTTTCCTCCCAGCCAAAGTTCTTCGCCTTTGGCCAATTGGTGCACATCGTAGCCGAAACCGACTCTAATGGTCATTATTCTGGCTTTTCGTCCCGCTCCTTGTTCTGTTTCCGGAAGGCCTCGAAGTCGAATGTGAGTGTGAAACGCAATGTATTCTGAAGAGGGTTCTGCTGCTTGGTCGGAATCAAGTAGGCAAAATCCAACCCGAATACATTGTATCGGATTCCGGCTCCCACGGTAAAGAACTGCCTGTTTCCTTTGGTCCAGTTCTCGTAGAAATATCCGGCACGGATGGCGAACAATTTATTGTACCAATACTCCATACCTACCGCCATATTGATCTCACGAAGCTCTTCTGCGCTTCCTCCAGGTGCATCGGCAAACGACTGGAACATGCCTGCTGGCACGCTTACATTCGGGTTTTTTCCCGCTATGATGTTTCCATAATTCGGATTGGCGTTTGCCGGATTCCCGATCTGCCCGATGGAGTCTCCCGGAGGCAGCGAGCCATCGATGTATGGGTTATTGTCGATTTTCGGTGGTGTTGGCACCATCAGTTTGTTGATGTCGTAGAACACACCGATCGTGTTTCGGTCATCGATCCAATACTTGAATCCGACACCGAAACGGAAGTTGATGGGAAGGAAATCTTCCTGTGCCGTCTGCGTGTAACGCATTTTCGATCCGATATTGGAGATGTTCAAACCAGCGGTGATCTGCGTTTTCTTGCCAGCGATCTTCACTCGCTCTGTTTTGTAGGTGAACGAAATATCCGCAGCACCTGCCATTCCGGGACGCGTGTTGGCACCGCCAACGTTGATGCCTCCTGTAAGGTTTGAGTAGATATAACGCAGGGAGATTCCTCCTGAGAATTCCTTCGAAAGTTTTCTGGCGTAACTCAGGTCAATGGCAAACTCGTTCGGGTTGAAGTTTCCGATGGTATTCCCATTATTATCGGTGAATGTGATATTGCCGAGAGAGAAATAGCGCAACGAACCGGAAAGCGTCTGCATGCCTTTCTTACCGATCTTGCCATATCCTGAAAGGTATGCCAAGTTGATATCCGGCACCAAGGCACGCAACCAAGGCGTATAAGACAGGGAAAATCCCATCTTGTTGTCAATGAATGCCATTTTGGACGGGTTCCAATGAATAGAAGCACCATCTGGATCTGTGGCTGCACCAACTTCGCCCATGGCACCAGAACGGGCATCCGGGGCGATCATTAGAAATGGCACTGCCGTGGTGATCGTATTGAGCTGCAGGTCTCCGTTCTTACCGCTACCCGACTGAAATGTCTGGGCTTTTGCGTTTACTGCAAACAGCGCGAAGAGGGAAAAAATCGCGGCTGCTGTTCGGAATTTCAACATCCTTTCTTTTTTGAGGGCTGCAAATATAGCCATGTTGTGTTTTAATCAATCAATTGAGGATGACCAACCGCTCGATCTGCTCGGCATGCTGTCCATCTGGTGTTGTTACTTTTAAATTATACAGGTACACGCCACGACCGATCTTCTGACCGTAATCGTCCAAGCCGTCCCATTCAATCGGGTCGTTTCTAAATCCACTTGAAAGCACAGTTTCACTTATCGTTTTCACCAGTTTGCCCGAAACCGTGAAGATCTGCACTTGCACGTCCAAACTGTTGCAAGGCTGATTGTGCTCAAACATGAACGAGGTTCTCGTTGTAAACGGATTCGGATAGTTGAGCACGTGTTCCAGAGCAAGATCGGCCGATTTGGCCACCACGAATTCCGTGTAGGCATCCGAACTGTTGTTGTAAACGTCCCACACCTTCAGTTTCAGATTGTGCGTTCCTTCGCTCAGGTTGCTGAACGGATAAACCACTTTTCCGCTTTGATAACTATCCAGATCGGATTGGTAAAAATCATTCAGGTTCAGGGTCGAAGTAGTATTGTCATCCAGCACAGCTGTGATGTCATGTCCGATTCCGTTTCCTACCGTGTTGATCCCGTTCGTGTCAGATACAACCGCATAAAGTGACGGGTTCTCATCGGTTGTTCCGCCATAGGCGAAGCTTTCGTTGTTCATATATAAACGCACCGTTGGGCCAACGCCATCAACAACAGCACTATCGTTCGAACCACCGATAACGAATTCTTCATAATAACCGTTGGCGTTGGTATTGTTGCCTTCTGCGTAATAGCTGATGCGGCCAAAATCGTAGTTGTACGAAATGTCTCGCGGCACCACGAAGGAGAAGGAGAAATTACCATCTGTAACGCTTGCTTTACCTTTATATATAAGGTTCTTCTGTACCGTAAACTGTCGAACGTTGGAAGCCGGGTCGTTGGCCAATGTGCTTACCACGGAGGCCTTGTCGAACACGGTCGGATAGACCACTCCGTTGAACTCTGGCATCGGTTGTCCGTTTCTGTTTTGCATTGTACCGGTCACAGTAACGAGCTGAAGCGCATTTATTGTATCGGTCACAGAATTTATATCATCTCCGTTAATGGTCAGGGTTTCCACCTTATGCAATGGAAAGGAAAGCCGCTGCGCAGGATCGCCCATCAGCGAGAAGTTCCGGTTGTTGACCGAGCCACCGCTGGCCACCTTCGTCATCCGGATCACATCGCCCATGGTCGGTGGTCCCCATTGCTGTTCCACCAAAAGGTTGAGGTAGAAATTCTTGTTCAACGTAAAATTGGGAGCCGAATACACCAAGCGCGATGTAGTGAAAAGCGCAATTCCGCCTCCATTCGGATTCAGGAGAACCCACTCACCTGCGGATATCCGTTCCGGATCGT
This sequence comes from Flavobacteriales bacterium, assembly GCA_016124845.1. Classification (NCBI taxonomy): domain Bacteria; kingdom Pseudomonadati; phylum Bacteroidota; class Flavobacteriia; order Flavobacteriales; species Flavobacteriales bacterium. The sequence goes on along the minus strand of WGMW01000030.1, from coordinate 101,011 downwards.
CATAGCGTGTGAACTCGCAAGTGGCCGTTACAAAAACGGGAAGGTTATCGATGTTCGTCCATCCGGTAATGTCCGAAACGCCAAGTACCCGCTCGTGTGCCCAACCGAGTTCTCCACCATGTCCGGTATAATTAAGGATGAGCGCTCCGCGCTGAACTGCCGTGTTGATGGCCGTTGTCACCTCAGGATAACGTTGGCCACCTGGTGTCGATTCCTCCACGTAAGCATCAAAATAGATCTTGGTGAGATTATACTCAGGATACATCGTATCGACCATGGTTGCCAGCTGATCTGCCTGATTGATGTGCATGTTGCTGTCTTCATCATCCGCAATGAAAACGATGCGATTGCGCCAATCTGGCGTGTTGGTGGTACCGTTGGTTCCGTCACAGCAGTTCGCGTTTGTGTTGACCGATGCAATTAATAGTTCATCATACCTATATATCTTATCTACAATGGCGCGCGCATCATCCAGCGTTCTGGCCACAAACCGGCCCACGCCTATGTCCAAAGCATCATTTGCAGATGAGGTCCACTCACCTTCATCGGGGTCAAGCAGGCCATAATAATCGTCAGATGCATAACTGATGGTGGGTGTCAACGATTCGGGCGATTCGTAAGTAGGAACGTAATTGGTGTTGTCGGCCAGAATGTCCTTGTAGTCATACGATGCATCACCAAAAAGAAGCAGGTAACGGGGAAGGTCTTCCCATGAATTGCTCCTATCATAGAACATTTTCACGAAGTCGCGGATGGCCGAGACATCTTGTGCACCTGAAGAAAACTCATTGAAGACCTGTTCGGGAGTGACGATATGCACCGACAATGGACTTGTTTCGCTCTGCTGATGAAAATCGGCCAATCGCTGTGCCTCGCTCAAAAAATCAGGGTGCGATATAATGATCATATTGGCCTGATCAAGTCCATGCAAGTTCTGATTCGGAACCGATCCGACCAATTCTGGTGTTAAAAAGCTGTTGCCATTAAAGGCCACAAACTGTCGTAGCGAATCCGTCTCCACTTTAAAACTTGCCACACTTCCTTGCAAACTCATATCTCTTCTCGAAACATTGGTAGGATCGGTCACTTCCCAAATCTTCAACGCGCCATTTGCATTCGAGATTTTGAAATCTGTGATGTTTCCAACTCCGACCGTTTCCAGGTTTCGGAATGCCATCTGTCCTCCTGCCATCGAAAGATTCCGTTTCAGAATGATCTCAATGTAATCCAACCAGCCTACCGCACTGGCATTACCTGCTTTATAATAGGTGATGTTAACATTTGTATTTCCCGAGGAAAATGAAACGGGTACGCAATCCCTACCGGGTATGGCGACCGAATCATACCCTCCATTCACTCTGCTCAGCGTATGTTGCGAAACAACGCTGGTCCCATTGACTTTCACAGAATAGGCTGTTCCGGAAGTAGATGATTGCCCGATGAAACGCACAGAAAGATAACCTTGCTCGTTGGTCACATTCGAAAAACCGAAGTCGAATGCGTATGAAGTTTGGATGTCGAATTCTTCACCATACCAATCACGACCAGATTTGAGGAGATTGACATTATCCGTTTCGTGGAACTGATAATCCGTAAATGTTGTGGCCGTATTGGTAGCAGATCCAGAAGCCTGTACTACGGTTTCCACGCGTCTTCCCATACCTCGGTCTACCGTAATGAAGTAATACGCCTTATCTGAATAGGCATTGAATATATGGCGGAACTTGCCACAGCTTGTAGTGTCTTCAACCCAAGTGTGCGGTCCTTTCGCATAGAAAATAATGTAATCGCCTTGGTCAAAGCTTCCATCCGCCTCACCCACAACTTCAATGGCATTCTGCTGCAGGTCATCATGTCTGAAAATGTCATTCGGCTGAGGAAGCATTCCGCCTCCATTACCATATATATTGATACGTCTTGGATCGATGGAATTCACGTCCATTCCCAACGTCTGAAGGTCATCGTATGTAATGCGGTAGATCCCGTCCTGCGAAACACCCAGTTTATACCAGTTTCCGACCGCAAGCACAGAAGATGAAGCATAATCATGCGTGGCGGTTAATTTCCTTGCTGCAAGCGGTTTTGGGCTGGTGTTCAACTTGTAGGAGACCACCTTTTCAATTTGCCCTGTTTGAGGGTTCTTTCTTAAAGGTATGAACGACACCCGCGAGTACGATTGCTTGCGCTCGGTGTAATCATCAACCTTAACTGAGATGGCAGAAGGAACCGAAAGTCCTTCCAACGCTTTCATCTCATCCATGCTCACAGACTCAAAAACCAAGTTTGAAAGCGTAGCGGTTACAGTTGCTTGGCGTGATGACCGAATATTATTGACCACATACGGAAGGGATGTATCATCTAAATAAATGGCCCCCTCAAACATCAAGTAATGACGAGTGGAACCATCATATTTCACTTCAGTTACAGGATCGGTCCAATTGATGGCTTCACCATCAGCAATTCGGCCAACAGCGGCCTGTCGTTTGTCGATCTGCCTCACCTGACCAAAAGTTACAATCGAGCAAAGGACACCTATACCTATTAATGCGAGCGTTTTTTTCATTCGGGCAGAAACGATTTTATTCGGTTTGGACAGCATAAAAGCCGAAATCATAATAATATTGCCTGTCAATTCGTTAAAGCCTCAAACTTAACGCAAGATCAGGAAACAGCGGCTGAACGAACGGGGTTCAAAAATATTGCAGAAAAACAATCATTTTGATCGACTTTGTTGCTGGCAAATCCAAACTAAATTTATTCGTATTATTGTCCTTTAAATTTCAAAAAACCAGAATGCTGAAGCGGTTTTTCGTTGCCTTCGTGTTGGTATTTGTAGGGACTTGGTCGGTCAATGAAGCAATAGCTCAGGATCCTCAGTTTACGCAGTTCTACGCCAATCCCATCTATTTGAACCCTGCTTTTGCCGGTTCTAAAAGATGTCCGCGCGTCATTATGAACTACCGTAACCAATGGCCAGCTATTTCCGGGACCTTCGTCACCTACAGTGCGTCTTTCGATATGGATGTGAATGCCCTTCATGGGGGTCTTGCGGGACACTTTATGGCAGACCGCGCTGGAGAAGGGACGTTAAATAGTTTTCAGGGAAGCCTTATTTATGCATATCGCATGAATATTTCCCGAAAATTCTCTCTGAGGATCGGGGCTCAGGCTACAGTCATGCAACGTAGCATCAACTGGAACAAGTTGACCTTCGGTGATATGATCGATCCGCGTTATGGGTTTGTTTACCCAACGCAAGAGGTTCAACCAAATACGAACAAAATTTTTGCAGATTTCTCGGCCGGTATCATCGGTTACACCGAGAATTTCTTCATCGGGTTTTCGGCAAACCACTTGACGCAGCCCGATGAAGGTTTTGCAGGTTACAGCAAGCTTCCGGTGAAGTTTACTGGCCATGCGGGTTACACATTTTACTTCGGTAGAAGACGGGAGCAGGATAAGAAGTGGGCATTCTCTCCGAACATCCTCTATCAGCACCAGCAGGATTTCCAGCAGATCAATTATGGTTTCTACTTGGCGAAGAGCTTTATGGTGGGAGGTATCTGGTTTCGTCAGAGTTTCAACAATCCTGATGCATTCATTGTACTCATCGGATTCCAGCAAGGAGCGTTCAAGTTCGGTTACAGTTATGACGTAACTGTATCGTCCCTGACGAACAATACCGCTGGATCTCACGAATTTTCGCTCGGATTGCAGTTCGGCTGTAAGAAACCGAAGAAGAAATTCAGAGCCATCGACTGCCCATCGTTCTGATACAATAACGTAACCAAGAGTTCGTTTTTACGTTTATAGCACGTTTCGAAACACAAGAATCATGAAGACAATTAAGTTCAACAGTCTCAAATTCATAGGCGTTTTTGCGCTGGCTTCCCTGTTTTTGGGTGCTTGCCAAAAAGACCGTTCCAACACAACAGGTTGGAATGTGAACGACCCGAAAAATGGCGGTTTTGAAGTAGCACCTTGGGAGGGTCAGGAAACTGGTCCCGGCCTCGTGTTCATCGAAGGTGGTACATTCACCATGGGCCGCGTGGAGCAGGATGTCCGTTACGATTGGGACAACATTCCAAGAAGGGCCACGGTTTCTTCCTTCTATATGGATGAGACAGAAGTAACGAACGTTGATTACCGTGAATATCTGTACTGGTTGACACGCGTTTTCTATGCGAGTTACCCAGAAGTTTATAAGCGCGCGCTTCCTGATACACTTGTTTGGAGAAGCAAGCTTGGTTTCAACGAACCTTATGTTGAGTTGTATTTGCGTCATCCTGCTTACAACTATTACCCTGTAGTTGGTGTAAACTGGTTGCAAGCGAATGATTACTGTGCTTGGAGAACGGACCGTGTGAACGAGATGATCATGATCCGTGAGGGAATCCTCAGAACGAACCCGAATCAGGTGGATGAGGACAACTTCAACACGGATGCATATTTGGCAGGACAGTACGAAGGTCTTGTCCGTTCCGATCTGTTGGACCTTGATCCGAACAAAGACACACGTAAGGTGCGTATTGAGGACGGTATCATGCTTCCTCGCTACCGACTCCCAACAGAAGCAGAGTGGGAATTTGCGGCCCTTGGGCTTATCGGAAACACCGTTTTCGAGCGTGTGACCGAAAGACGTCTTTATCCTTGGAATGGCGCGTACATGCGAAATGCTGACGATCGCTACAAGGGTGAAATGATGGCCAACTTCAAGCGTGGAAAAGGTGATAACATGGGTGCTGCGGGTTACTTGAATGACCGTGCCAACATTCCAACCGATGTCATGTCTTACTGGCCAAACGATTACGGTCTTTACTGCATGGCAGGAAACGTGAATGAGTGGGTGAAAGACGTTTACCGTCCGTTGAGTATGGAAGATGATGACGACTTCAACATGTTCCGTGGTAACGTTTTCAAAACGCAACTCCGTGAGGAAGAAGGCGAGATCGCAGAGAAGGACAGTCTTGGTCGCATCATTTGGAGAGACGTGACCGAAGAAGAGAACACCCAGCGTAGAAACTACAAGAAGGCTGACAACATCAACTTCTTGGATGGCGATTATGCATCATCGATCTTCTACTCAAACGATGAGTACAACACAGGTGGTACCAAGGCTGACAAGCGTATGTATGAGTGGGGCGCAACCTCGCTTATCAACGATGAAGCGCATGTTTACAAAGGAGGTTCTTGGAAAGACCGCGCTTACTGGCTGGTTCCTGGAACAAGACGTTTCTTGGATGCCAAACAATCAACTGATGATATCGGCTTCCGATGCGCCATGCACAGAGTCGGTTCTCAGACAATGGACTAACGATATTTCATAACTCACACAAAAGCCCGAACCATAACTGGTTCGGGCTTTTTATTTTTCACCCATGGAAATTTCCGAACTACACCATTTATATAAGGAACATCCGGTCATTTCAACGGACAGCCGTAAAATCACCGAAGGGTGCATCTATTTCGCGTTGAAGGGAGAAACGTTTGATGGAAATGCTTTCGCTGTGGACAGTTTGCAAAAGGGCGCAGCTTATGCGGTGGTTGACGATGCTTACCTGCCAGATGTCAAAGGCCTCATCAAAGTTCAGAACGGACTGAAGACCCTACAAGACCTATCCTCTTACCATCGACATCAATTCGATATTCCCGTTATCGGAATTACAGGTTCAAATGGCAAAACCACCACAAAGGAATTGATGCATTCGGTATTGAGTCAAAAGTTCAGCGTGCTGGCGACTGCGGGGAATTTCAATAATCACATCGGAGTGCCACTTACGTTATTTCGTTTAAGGCCTGAGCATGAAATTGCCATTATTGAAATGGGCGCCAGCAAGCAAGGCGACATCAAAGAACTGTGTGACATTGCCGATCCGAACTATGCGCTCATCACCAACATTGGGAAGGCACATTTGGAAACAATGGGTGGTTTGGAAGGTGTGCTGAAGACCAAAACGGAACTGTTCGACCACATTAGAAAGCATGGTGGCAAACTGCTGGTGCACAGTTGCGATAAACTGTTGATGCAGAATGCCAGCAAAGATGCCTCATTCCTGTACGGAGCATTGCCAACAGATGATGTTCAAGGTCAGATTGTACGCGATGGAAACCTTGTCTCTGTGCAATGGAAACGAAAGGTGAATGAAGGAACATTGGATGATGCGCCAGTTGTTAAAACCAACCTTACTGGAACTTACAACCTTCCAAATATAATGGCGGCTGTTGCGACTGGAATCGTTTTCGGTCTGACCGATGAAGAAATAGCCAGAGGCATTTCCAGCTACGAGCCTTCGAACAACCGTTCGGAGGTTCGAAAAAAAGGAAGCAATACATTCATACTTGACGCCTACAATGCCAACCCGAGCAGTATGGAAGTGGCCATCAACAATTTAGTTGGTTCGGAAGGTGAGAACCATTCGGTGATTTTGGGCGAAATGCTTGAAGTTGGTCCGACAAGCGAAGAAGAGCATCGCAACATCTGCGAACGCTTGACTTCATTGAAGTTGAAAACAGTCTGTCTGGTCGGAAAGGAATTCAATCAGTTCAAAAACGATTTTCCATTCCATTTCTTCGAAAATGTAGATCTATTGAACGAATGGTTGAAAGACCATCCGTTTGATAACGAAACCGTCCTAATCAAAGGTTCGCGAGGAAATAAACTGGAAAAAGCAGCGGAACTGCTTCTTGCTTAGTCTTTCGTAACAGCTCTTGAAATCACAATCTTCTGAACCTCAGAAGTTCCTTCGTAGATCTGCGTGATCTTTGCATCGCGCATCAAACGCTCAACGTGGTATTCTTTCACGTAGCCGTAACCACCATGAACCTGAACTGCCTCAATGGTGGTTTCCATCGCCACTTTAGAAGCGTAGAGTTTTGCCATAGAACTTGAAAGGTCGTAGTTCAAACCTTGGTCTTTCTGCCAAGCTGATTTATAGATTAACATCCTCGCGGCTTCAATCTCGGTGGCCATATCTGCCAACTTGAACTGAATGGCCTGATGCTGATTGATGGTCTTCCCGAACGCTTTGCGCTCTTTTGAATACGCCAATGCCAGCTCATACGCACCTTGCGCAATTCCAAGTGCCTGTGCAGCAATACCGATTCGTCCACCCGAAAGTGTCATCATGGCGAATTTGAACCCGAAGCCGTCTTCACCGATTCTGTTTTCCTTCGGCACTTTCACATCTTGAAACATCAACGAGTGCGTGTCAGAAGCACGGATTCCGAGTTTATCCTCTTTCGGTCCAACCGTAAATCCTTCCATTCCCTTTTCTACGATAAGAACGTTGATTCCTCGGTGACCTTTGTCCGCATCCGTCTGCGCGATCACCAAGTAAGTTGAAGCATTTCCACCGTTTGTGATCCAGTTCTTGGTGCCGTTCAATAGATAATGGTCGCCCATATCAATGGCCGTGGTGCGCTGCGAAGTTGCATCTGAACCAGCCTCTGGCTCAGAAAGCGCAAATGCTCCAAGTTTTTGGCCTGTCGCCAACGGAACGAGATATTTCTGTTTCTGCTCTTCGGTCCCGTATTTCTCCAATCCCCAATTCACCAACGAGTTGCAAACACTCATACAGACCGAAGCCGAATTGTCGATCTTCGAAAGCTCCTCCATGGCCAACACATACGAAATGGTGTCCATGCCGCTGCCGCCATACTTCGGGTCAACCATCAAACCAAGGAAACCGAGTTCGCCCATTTTTTTCACCTGCTCGTGCGGGAATTCCATCTTCGCATCGCGCTCAATAACACCTGGCAACAGTTCGCTCTGCGCAAAATCGCGAGCGGCCTTCTGTATCATCAATTGCTCTTCTGTCAACTCAAATTTCATCTCAGATCTGCTTTGGTGAGCGGCAAATGTAATTTATTGAAGTTATATGCATTGGCCACGGATGCACAGATTTTCTCAGATTTGACGCAGAATAAGAATCGGTAAAATGAAACTCAGTCGCATCACAGCTATTGGAATCATGTCGGGTACATCGCTTGACGGCCTCGATCTATGTTTGGCTGAGTTCGATTTCGATGGAAAATGGGGTTTCAGAATCATCCACGCTGATTGCGTGAATTACAATGAACATTGGCGAAAGAAACTCGCCACGGCACATAATCTGTCTGATGAAGAACTGCGACAATTGCATGTTGAGTTTGGCCAATTCATTGGAGAAAATGTGAACTCATTTCTGCAAAAGAATCAACTGGCAAAACCGGAACTTGTTTGCTCGCACGGCCACACGGTTTTTCATCAGCCTGAAAACGTAATCACCGTTCAAATTGGTGATGGACGAATCATTGCTGACATTACAGGAATTACCTGCGTAAATGATTTCCGTTCACTGGATGTTTCGTTGGGCGGACAAGGCGCGCCACTCGTTCCAGTTGGAGATGAATTGCTCTTTTCTGAATTTGATGCGTGCCTGAATTTGGGCGGTTTTTCCAACATCAGTTTTAAGGAAGATGGCGAAAGACGTGCATTCGACATTTGCCCTGTGAATATCGTTCTGAATGAACTGGCAAACCGACTTGGCCATCCGTTTGACCACAACGGAGAACTCGCCCGATCAGGAAAACTGAACGAAGCACTTCTTGACCGACTGAACAGTCTCGACCTCTATAAAGAGGATATCCGTCCATCGTTAGCGCGCGAATGGGTTGAAACTGTCGTCACCCCACTCTTAAAGGAATCCAGTCTAACTGAAGTGGATCTGATGCGAACATTTGTGGAACATGTCGCGATTCAGATCGCTCGCGTGGTTGAAAGAAAGGCACCAGGCGGAAGGGTTCTGGTAACTGGCGGTGGCGCGTACAACTCATTCTTGATGGAAAGAATGAACGCCTACTGTTTGGCCGATCTCATCATCCCCGACAAGCAGACCATTGAGTTTAAGGAAGCGTTGATCTTCGCTTTCTTGGGCGTTCTTCGAGTAAATGATGAGACAAATGTGCTTCGTTCCGTGACGGGCGCTTCGCGCGATTCGTGTTCGGGAACCGTTTATCAACCAACAATTTAAGGGTCATTTTTACTGACAATTGCAGGATTGATTTTCTCTTACATTTGCGCGGAATTTTGAGCGTACCCACGCACCTTGAAAGAGCTTCTTAGAAAATACGAGGAGACCGACCCCGAGATCATTTTTGAATGGAATGACCGCGAGACCGAAGCACGCGGATGGGTTGTCATCAACTCGCTGCGTGGTGGAGCTGCAGGTGGCGGCACGCGCATGCGGAAAGGGCTCGATAAGAACGAGGTTGTTTCGTTGGCCAAGACCATGGAGATCAAGTTCACGGTGAGTGGACCTGCCATCGGTGGTGCCAAATCTGGTATCGATTTCGACCCAAGCGACCCGCGCAAAAAAGGCGTTCTGGAACGGTGGTACAAAGCCGTTTCACCCATTCTAAAGAACTACTACGGAACGGGTGGAGACATGAATGTGGATGAGATCCATGAAGTGATTCCGATCACAGAGAGTTTCGGCATCTGGCATCCACAGGAAGGCATTGTGAACGGGCATTTCAATCCTACCGAAGCAGAGAAGATCCGTAAGATCGGGCAGCTGCGAAATGGTGTTTCCAAGGTTTTGGAAGACCCGAATTACTGTCCTGATGGACCCACGAAATACCGCGTGGCGGATATGATCACTGGTTTCGGTGTGAGCGAATCTGTGAAGCACTTCTACTCCATTTTCCGCAACGAATCGTTGGAGGGAAAGCGCGTGATCGTGCAGGGTTGGGGAAATGTTGCATCGGCCGCGGCCATGGAATTGGCACATGCTGGTGCGCGCATCGTTGGAGTCATTGACAAGGATGGTGGCCTGATCAGCGAATCGGGCTTCGGGTTGGAAGAGGTCAAGAATCTCTTCATCAACCATAAAAAAGGCAATAAACTGGAAGTTGATAGCATGCTGAGTTTCGATGAGGTGAACAGCCGCATTTGGGACGTGAATGCCGATGTTTTCATTCCAGCAGCAGCTTCGCGATTGGTAACTGCCGACCAGCTGAACCGCCTTGTAAAGGCGGGTCTGAAAACCATTTCGAGCGGAGCCAATGTTCCGTTTGCGGATAAGGAGATCTTCTACGGCCCGATCATGAGTCAGGCAGATGATCAACTGAGCCTCATCCCCGATTTTATTGCCAACTGCGGTATGGCGCGGGCGTTTGCATTCCTGATGACCTACGAAGACAAGGATCTGACGGACGATGCCATCTTCAGCGATACATCGAAAACCATTTACAAGGCACTTAAAAAGGTGCACGAAAAGAATTCATCACTCCTTAACGTGAGCAATACTGCCTTTCAGTTGGCGCTGGAGGAGTTGCTCGAACATCATCCACAACAAGAAATACACTAACCAATGGAAATCGTTCTTACCGCAATTTTTGTTCTCGGCTATCTGGCCATTACACTCGAACACTCGCTTAAAGTTGACAAGCTCATCCCGGCACTGAGCATGATGGCACTGCTTTGGGCGGTGATAGCGTTGGCGCACGTTCCCGTTTTTGAAATCGAAGATGGCCTTGTACCTGTTCACATGGACGATATGCTGTTGCACCATCTTGCCAAAACAGCCGAAATCCTGGTGTTCCTGATGGGTGCCATGACCATTGTTGAGATCACCGACCACTTTAACGGTTTCGGTGCCATCAAGCAATTTGTGAAGACGAAAAAGAAGACCACGCTGCTGTGGATCATGGGAATCCTTTCGTTCGTGCTTTCTGCAGTGATCGACAACCTTACAGCGACTATCGTACTCGTAACCATCCTTAAGAAACTCGTTGACAAACAGGAAGACCGCATGTGGTACGCAGGTCTTATCATCATCGGTGCGAATGCTGGAGGTGCTTGGTCACCTATTGGCGATGTGACCACCACCATGCTCTGGATCGGCAACAAGGTGACGAGTGCCAAACTGATCGAGCATCTGTTGTTGCCATCATTCCTATGCATGGCGGTTCCAACGTTCATCGCCACGCTGCTTCCTGTTTTCAAAGGCGATTTGCAAGTTCCAGAATCGGATGCCGATGAAAAACCAGCTGACCTTAGCATGTTGCTTTTGGGATTGGGCGCCATTGTATTTGTTCCGGTCTTCAAAACGATTACACACCTGCCTCCTTACATTGGCATGATGCTCGGACTGGCCGTTGTTGCCACGGTTGCAGAAATCAGAAGTCATTTGGCCTTTACCATGTCTGACGCTGTGACGCACCACAGCCCGGTTCACAAGTCGCTTTCACGCATCGAAATGCCAAGTATCCTTTTCTTCCTCGGTATTCTGATGGCGGTGGCTGCGCTGGAAAGTGCAGGAATGATCTTCGAACTTGGTGAGAGTGTGCGAAACGCTATTCCAGACGACATTTTCGTAGTGCTCCTTGGAGTTGGTTCGGCCATTATCGATAACGTTCCGTTGGTAGCTGCCAGCATGGGAATGTTCCAGTTGCCAACGGATCACCACATTTGGCATTTCATTGCCTTCTCAGCAGGGACAGGCGGAAGTATGCTCATCATCGGTTCTGCTGCGGGCGTTGTGGCCATGGGAATGGAGCGCATCAGCTTCGTATGGTATCTGAAAAAGATCGCGTGGATGGCCGCTGTCGGGTTCTTGGTAGGCTGTGGTGTTTTCATGCTACTGGTTGATTTCCTTTTCGGAGTCTGACCTCCCCAACCCCTCCTTTTCGGGAGGGGAATATTCTTCACATTAAGCTCTCAATATCCCACCAATTCTCCCCCTTGAAAGGGGGAGTGGCCGAAGGCCGAGGGGGTCAAACTGAATCAACCATTTTGATCCAATTTAATGGCAACATATCTTTGGTGCGATGAGCATCAGGGTTGTTGAGCTTTTTGCGGGTGTTGGTGGTTTCCGATTGGGATTGGAACAGGCCAGTTCCGAATTCAATGTGGTTTGGAGCAACCAATGGGAACCGAGCACCAAAAAGCAACATGCCAGTTTGGTTTACGAAAGCCGTTGGCCGAATGCCAATCACACAAATGCCAACATTGAGGAGATCGTTGAACACGATTTTGAGCAGATTCCAGACCATGACCTTTTGGTCGGAGGATTTCCATGCCAGGATTATTCGGTAGCAACAACACTAAGAAACTCAAAAGGATTGCGAGGTAAGAAAGGTGTGCTTTGGTGGAGTATTGAAGCCATTTTGCGCAGGAAAGGAAGTGATTGTCCGAAGTATTTGATGCTTGAAAACGTGGATCGCCTGTTGATTTCGCCCAAATCGCAACGTGGTCGTGATTTTGCCATTATGCTTTCATCATTGAATGCGTTGGGTTATGCGGTTGAATGGCGTGTGATCAATGCCGCTGAATACGGAATGCCGCAGCGAAGAAGACGGATTTTCATCCTTGGCTATCACCGTTCGACTGAAATTTACAAGCAGATAAAAGCCGCCAAAACCGAATGGTTGACCAAAACTGGAGTGGTTGCAACTGAATTTCCTGTGAAAGAAACCTCGCAGAAACCGTTTTCGGATAAACTTGAATCTGACCTGACAACGATTTCTGATGAGTTCAATAAAGACGGAAAACTATCTCCGTTTCAGAATACGGGTTTAATGATTGATGGTCAGTTTTGGACGCTGAAAACTGAAAGCGATTATAAAGGAGAAGAAAAGGTTCTGGAAGAAGTTCTTGTTCCGAATTCTGAAGTTCCGAAGGAGTTTTTCATCAGTAAGGCTGAACTGAAAAGTTGGGAGTTCCAGAAAGGTGCCAAGAAGATTGAGCGTACCAACAGCAGCGGCCACACCTATTCGTATGCGGAAGGTGGAATGAACTTCCCTGACCTGTTAAATAAACCATCTCGCACCATCATTACAGGCGAAGGCGGCAAAACGCCATCACGGTTTAAACATGTGGTACTGAAAGACGGCAAATACCGCAGACTTGTACCAAAAGAGTTGGAGCGACTCAATATGTTCCCAGACGACCACACCAAACTGGAAGGAATTACTGACCAAAAGCGCGCATTCTTTATGGGAAATGCGCTGGTTGTTGGAATTGTGGAGAGGCTTGGGCGTCAACTGGCAGCGCGGATTAGTTAATGTCATTCCGAGCGGAGCTTGCGTAGCCGAGGAATCTATTTCCAAGACATGAGATTTCTCCACTCCCTTCGGTCGGTCGAAATGACAGCCGCGGTTCGCTTGCGTTAAGGATTACGGGCAACGCCCGTGAGGTGCTTCGCAGTTGCAGCGGCATCCTTTTTTGTCTTTCACAAAAAAGATACAGGGGAAAGCCCGACCGCGCTATTGTAGGCTTCGTGAGCCTCAGCCTACGGTCACGCGCGGGAACGCCCTGATCAATTATGTCTCAATTTTGAAAAATGCGCGTGCTGAAAGGCCCGATTTCGTACTTGGATTGCATACTAAAGCTAACATGTCGGTGTTTATAAATGGAAATCGGGTCAACCAAGCCAGCATGCATCTTTGATACTTTCGGTACGAGCACACTTTACCTCAACTTTTAATCTTGACACACATGAATCTGTTGTTCATAACCACAGCAATGGCGCAAGGAACCGTAGAAGTTCCAGAACAGGCGGGAGAAGAAAAAACGCTATCGATACTGGAGCTGATGACCTCTGGCGGATTGGGCGGCCAGATAATTATGCTTGCGCTGCTCGTGCTGAGCGTAATTGCCATCTACATTTTTGTGGAACGATTCCTCACCATTCGCAAGGCGGGAGAAGAGGACGCTACCTTTATGAGCGCGCTGAAAGACAGCATTAGCAAGAGCGATCTTTCTACCGCCAAAGCGCTTTGCATTAAGACGGATAGCCCTGTTGCGCGTATGCTCGAAAAAGGGATTTCACGTATTGGCCGACCGCTGCACGACATTACGGAAGCCGTTGAAAACGTGGGCAAACTGGAAACCTACAAATTGGAGAAGAACCTGGCCACGTTGGCTACCATTTCGGGTGCCGCGCCAATGATCGGTTTCCTTGGAACGGTTATCGGGATGATCCTCGCTTTCCACGAAATGGCAAATGCTGGCGGACAGGTGAATGTGGAAATGCTGGCAGGCGGTATTTACACGGCCATGACAACCACGGTTGCGGGTCTTGTAGTGGGAATTATGGCGTACTTGGGTTACAACATCCTTGTGGCCAAGGTGGAGAAAGTGGTTTTCAAGATGGAAGCGCGCTCTACTGAGTTCATCGACCTGCTGCACGAGCCAGCATGATCAATTCTTCATTATTTATGATAGTTCGTCTTTTATGTATAAGCAACATGAAATAGCCACAGAGACTCAGAAGGCACTGAGGTTTTCACAGAAAAAACACCATGTTTTCTCTGAAGAATCTGTGAAAATCTGTGTTTCTGTGGCCAAAAAAATGTCTTTGCAACAGTCGCTCTTAGATAATGACCAACAGAATCAATAAATAGAAAAATGGGATTGCGAACAAGAAATAAGGTCGATCCAACGTTCAACATGTCGTCCATGACTGACATCGTGTTCCTGTTGCTGATATTCTTCATGCTTACTTCCACACTGGTTACCACCAACGCGTTGGACCTCGTGCTGCCAAGCAGCAAATCGAAGTCGGTGAAGAAGCAGACCATCTCTGTTTCAATCAACAAATCGTTGGTTCACAAGGTGGATAATGAAACCGTTAGTCCTGAATCTATGGAATACGTGATCAAACAACATCTAAAGGATGCCATGGCGAAAAATGAGGCTTCAGAGCCTGTGATTGTTTTGGGTGTTGAGAAAGGTGTTCCGATCGAGTACGCGGTGAAAGTGATGGACATTGCTTACCAGAACCAATACAAGATCGTCCTGGCCACAAAACCAGAGTAATGACCGATCAGGAAAAGAAAAATAAACGCAAGGGACTGATCACGTCCTTGACCATTCACGCGTTGCTGCTGCTGGCATTCGCGTTTTTGGGCATGACGTACGTATATCCACCACCCGAAGAAGGCATGATGATCAACTTCGGAAATACGGAAACGGGTTTGGGAACGGTTGAAAGCGACCCTGCCCCACCAAGCGAAACGGTTGAAGAAGTGGTGGAAGAGGTGGTTCAGCCGCAATCGGTTGCTGAAACTTCGGAACCACAGGTTGAAGAAGAAGTAGTAACCCAGGAAAGCGAAGAGGCCATTGCCTTGCGCAAGCAGAAAGAAGCGCAGGAACGTGCAGAAGCTGAAAAGCGAAAATTGGAGGAGCAAAAGCGCATCGCGGAAGAACAGAAACGTGCCGAGGAAGAGCGCATCCGTCAAGAGCAAATCGCCAAAAGCAAAGCGTTGTTTGAGAAAGCGCAGGCTGGAAAAGGAACTGGCGGTGGCGAAGGCAACACGAAGCCTGGCGGTAATCAGGGAAGTTTGGATGGAACACCTGGCGCACCGCACGGCTTGGGTGGAAGCGGCAACGGCATGTCATTCAGTTTGGGTGGAAGAAGCATGGTCTCGGCACCAAAGATCACCGATACCTCGCAGAAAGAAGGAAAGGTTGTGGTGGAGATCATAGTAGATAAATACGGCAAAGTGGTGAAGGCTACGCCAGGCGCTCGCGGTTCTACAACCACCGACCGCCACTTGGAGAAACTGGCTACCGAAGCCGCCTATAACACGAAGTTCAATTCCAATCCTGATGCGCCTATTCAGCAGGTTGGCACCATGACCTTTGTATTCATTTTGGAGTGATGATTTTCTTTTCTGTCATTCCGAGCGAATCCTCCTCAGGCGGAGAAGTCGAGGAATCTAAGTCCGCATGTCTAAAGATTTCTCCGCTCGTTCCTCGGTCGAAATGACGCTATATTGACAGGCCGTGAACTACCAAGAGACACTCAACTACCTGTTCAGCCAACTGCCAATGTACCAGCGGCAAGGTGCACCAGCTTTCAAGAAAGACCTCACCAACACGCTCGCGCTTTGCGAACTGTTGGATAATCCGCAGCAGAAGTTCAAAAGCATTCACGTAGCGGGAACGAATGGAAAAGGTTCGGTTAGCCACATGCTGGCCTCAGTTTTCCAAGCTGCTGGCTACAGAGTCGGATTGTATACTTCGCCTCACTTAAAGGATTTCCGCGAGCGGATAAAGATCAATGGCGAGATGATCTCAGAGCAATCGGTCATTGATTTTGTAGAGAAATACAAAGCCGATTTTGAACGAATCAAACCTTCTTTTTTCGAGATGACCGTTGCTTTGGCTTTCGACCATTTTGCTAAGAATGAGGTTGATATTGCCATTATCGAGGTCGGTTTGGGCGGAAGACTGGACAGCACGAATGTCATCACGCCCGAACTTTCCGTCATTACCAATATTGGATACGATCATCAGCAGTTCTTAGGCGAAACACTGCCCGAAATAGCTGGAGAAAAAGCAGGAATCATTAAACCGAATGTTCCCGTTGTAATTGGAGAATTCCAACAGGAAGTTGCCGAAGTTTTCGAAGGAAAAGCACGACAAACCAATAGCCGTTTGCGTTTCGCGAACCGCGAATGGGAAATACGCAAACAGATTTTGGAAGACGACCAACTCGAAATGCACTTGCGCCACTATGACGGAATGGAATTGGAAGTTGTCAGCGAGCTTTCTGGTCCGCATCAAGCCAAGAATCTTATTACAGCACTTGAAGTAGTAAGAACACTTTCCGATGCTGGTTGGAACGTGACAAGAGAGCATTTCAAAAAAGGAATTAACTCCGTTGTAAAGCAAACTGGTCTTCGCGGTCGTTGGCAGGTTTTGCAGCGCAATCCGTTGGTCATTGCCGACACCGCACACAACAGAGAGGGTTTGGAACCCAATCTCAAGCGCCTACTCTCAAATCGAAAACCCGATCAACTCCATTTTGTGTGGGGAATGGTGAACGACAAGGACGTTTCGAAAACCCTCGTAATGCTACCAAAAGAAGCAACCTATTATTTCTGCAAACCAGATGTGCCGCGCGGTTTAGATGTGGTCATTCTATCCGAAAAAGCAACCGAACTCGGATTGAAGCACACCTCCTACTCTACCGTTCAAGAAGCGTTGGAATCTGCAAAATCTAAAGCCAAAACAGAAGACATTATTTACGTTGGCGGAAGTACGTTTGTGGTGGCCGAGGTGGTTTGAAACAAAAAAGCCGTTCAATATGAACGGCTTTCTCTGGTGGGAAATGAGGGATTCGAACCCCCGACCCCCTCGGTGTAAACGAGGTGCTCTGAACCAACTGAGCTAATTTCCCGAATTCGGGGCTGCAAATGTAAATAAGCTTTTGGATTGTACAAGCAGAAAAATTTCGTCAACCACTCGTCTTGCGATAGCTTCTCACAGCAAGCAAGTTGTAGGCCACGGCAAAACCGCACATCACCATAAAATGATGTTGGATATCGGAGAACGTGCTGGCTTTGAGCATCACCATCCGCATCACTTCCACGAAGTACTTGATCGGGTTGAAGAGGTTGAAGATCTTCGCCCATTCTGGGATGCTGTCAACGGGTGTGAACAGGCCGCTGAGCAGCAGGAAGATCACCAAGAAGAACCACGTAACGAACATGGCCTGTTGTTGTGTTTCGGTAATGGTGCTGATGAGAATGCCGATACCGAGAATGGCAATCAGGTAGATGGCAAGGAAGGCGTAAAGCGTTAGCACGCTTCCTGCGGTTGTGATTCCGAACAAAAGGTAGGCGATTACCAACCCGAAACTCATTACGAACATGCCGATGATCCAGAACGGAATGATCTTTCCAAGAATGAATTCAAACTTGGTGATAGGCGTGACGTTGAGCTGCTCGATGGTACCCATTTCGCGTTCGCGGATGATGTTGATGCTGCTGAGAAAAGCCGTGAGCATCGTTACCAGAATGGCCAGAATGCCGGGCACCATAAACACTTTGTAATTCAGATCGCTGTTGTACCAGTACGATTCTCGGATGTCAACTGTAAGCGGTGCGATTCCCGCAGGGAGCGAAATGTTCTTGAAACGGTCAGCATTGAACGCATTGATCACTTGCATGCTATAATTGCTGGCAATTCCTGCTTTCTGGTTGTTCACCGCGTTGAGTAGCAGTTGCACCTTCACAGGCTGCATATCGCTCAGGTCGGCATCAAGGTCTTTCGGAACGCAAAGGATCATGTCCGTTTCGTCCTTCTCGAGTTCAAGCATCGCTTCTTCCGCATTCGAAAAACTCCCAACAAGACTGAAATAACCAGACGAAGTGAACTTGTTGATGAGCCGTTGCGAAGTGACACTTTTGTCAAGATCGACAATCGCCATGTTGACATTCTTCACTTCAAAATCGGCTGCGTAGCTCAGCACAATTAGCTGCACGATCGGCATCAGAAACAGCAGCGGGATCATCACCTTGTTCCGACTGATCTGGCGGAATTCCTTGCGGATGATATGTGGCAGCGCACTCATCCGTTCAATCTTGGTTTGACGCTTTTTGTGGCGGCCACGGCCAGAAACAGCATGATGAATGTGAGCACGGCCACGGGTTTCCAGATCACATTCATGCCCGAACCTTTGATCATCAGCCCTTTGATAAGCATGATGAACCACTTGGCAGGAATGATATTGGATACCACTTGAAGCACCAGCGGCATGTTCTCAATCGGGAAAATGAAGCCGCTGAGGAGGATGGTCGGAAGTAACAGCCCCATCATGGAAGCGAACATGGCCACCATCTGCGAATTGGCGCGCGATGAAATGAAAATTCCCAAAGCCAGCGCGGTAAGGCTGAACAGTAGACAACTACCTATCAACAGCGCCACCGAACCGTTCATCGGCATATCGAAAACGATAATTCCGAGCGAAACGATGATCATCGCGTTGGTGAAACTGAGCAGCCAATAAGGCGTGACCTTTCCGAAAATGATGTGCCACGAATGCAGCGGTGAAACCAATAAAAGTTCCATCGTTCCGAGTTCCTTTTCACGGGCGATGGTGAGAGAGGTCATCATCGCACCGACCAGCAGCAGAATCAATCCCATCACACCTGGAACGAACATGTAAACCGCTTTCAGTTCGGGATTGAAGATCATACGCGGAATGGCCGAAACCAGCGGTGCTTCCTGAACAACGTTGGCGCGACCTTTTACATGTGTGAGAATGATGGCAGTGGCGTACGATGTGAGTACCTGCGCTTGGTTCGGGTCGCTGGCATCGCTGACAATCTTGATCTGTGGTTTTTCGCCATTCAGAAGGTCTTGCCCGAAATGCGCAGGAATGATAATTCCCAATCGCGCTCTGTTCTGGCGAAATGCATCTTCGATGCAATCCGTGTTCTCACACTCCGCCTCAATAAAGAACTGCTCTGAATTCTCGATGCGCTGCTGAAGCAATTCGCTCTCGTAATCGCCCGCCATGTCATAGATCGCCACGCCCGCATTTTCGACCTCATTGTTCAGCGCAAAACCGAAGATCAGAATTTGCGCAATAGGCATTCCGAACAGGATCAGCAGCGTGCGTTTGTCGCGCAGAATGTGCCGAAATTCTTTCTTCACGAAGGCGAGGTACTGCTTCATTTCAGTTTCCCGATGCGTTTTTCATTTCTCTATCCAATCCAAAATCCCCCGTCATCATTCTGTGCAAAGGAAAATGACCACCCCCAACCCCTCCTTTCAAGGAGGGGAGCAAACCCCACTGCCTTCGGCATCTCCCCAAAGGGGAGAGTGGATTCTCCGCTTCAACGTTAGAGTCCTGCACCAACTCTCCCCTTCGAAAGGGGGAGTGTCCGCCTGAGGCGGACGAGGGGGTCAATTTCTCTTTCATACGTCTTACAAACCTGCTCATTTTGTTTTCATCTGTCCCCTTCGGGGGATTTAGGGGGCTTTTCATTTCGTTGAGGTGCCGCGCGCCAGTTCTTGGAACACTGCATCCATACTTTCTGCGTTAAACGATTTTCGGAGGTTTTCGGGGCTATCAAGCGCTTCAATCACGCCATCGACCATGATGCTGACGCGGTCGCAATATTCGGCCTCATCCATGTAATGCGTGGTCACGAAAATGGTCACGCCATCGTGTGCCGCCTCATAGATCATGTCCCAGAATTGCCTGCGTGTGATCGGGTCCACACCACCTGTCGGCTCGTCCAAAAAGATGATGCTGGGCTGATGGAGTGTGGCCAGCGAAAAGCTCAGTTTCTGCTTCCAACCGAGTGGCAGCGAACCGACCAACGAGTTCATCTCATCACGCAGTTGCATCAGTCCGAGCATCATGTCCAGCCGCTCCATGATCACCTTGCATTTCAGACCGTAAACTCCTCCGTAAAACAGGAAATTCTCCTTCACGGTGAGGTCTTCGTACATACTGAATTTCTGGCTCATGTAGCCGATGTGCTGCTTCACTTTTTCGGTCTGCGTTGCGATGTCGAAACCCGAAACCGAGGCCTTTCCTGAGGTCGGTTCCAGCAGACCGCAGAGCATGCGCATGGCAGTTGTTTTGCCAGCTCCATTTGCACCGAGAAACCCAAAAATCTCTCCTTTGCTCACTTCGAACGAAACGGCATTCACCGCCACGAAATCACCGAATTTGCGTGTCAGGTTTTCCGCTATGATCACCTTCTCGCTCATGCCTCGGCCGTCTTTAGCAATTGCATGAAAACGTTCTCAATTCCTACTTGCGCATCCTTTGCCACGAGGTCGTCAAAGCCTTTGTCTCGGATGTCTTGCGCGATGGGTTTCCAATCGGTTTCGCCATCCGCCAATGTGGCGTTCAAGAACTCACCAAAGGCATAACAACTGGCCACTTTCGGATGGTTGCGAAGCGCCAAAAGCAATTCGTACATGTGCTGGCTTTTCATGGCCACCAGCGTTCCATGGAAGCTTTCGTTGATGCTTTCGGGCGATGCGATGCTGAGAATTTCGCCCTTTTGGATCATCGCGATGCGGTCACAAAGCGCGGCCTCGTCCATGTAAGGCGTACTCACCAGAATAGCGATTCCTTGATCCTTGAGGCGTTTCAGCATCTGCCAAAATTCCTTGCGGCTCACAGGATCCACGCCTGTGGTCGGCTCATCCAAAAAGAGCACTTCCGGTTTGTGAATGAGCGCGCAGCAAAGCGCGAGTTTCTGCTTCATGCCACCGCTCAGCTTGCCCGCAGGACGGGTTTTGAACGGTTCGAGTTGCACGTAAATGTCCTTCACCAATTCGTAATTGGCTTCGATGGTGGTTCCGAAAATGGTGGCGAAAAAATCAAGGTTTTCTTCAACCGTCAAATCCTGATAAAGCGAGAACCGACCTGGCATGTAACCGATACGATTGCGAATCTCGCGGAAGTCATCCATCACGTCCAAACCCATCACTTCGGCCTTGCCTTGGTCGGCCAAAAGAAGCGTTGTAAGAATGCGATACAGCGTGCTTTTTCCTGCCCCGTCCGGACCAATAAGCCCGAACAGTTCACCCTGCTGCACCTCAAAACTGATGTCCTTCAGTGCTTGTACGTTTCCGTACGATTTGCTCAGGTTCTGTATGGAAATGGCGGGTTTCAAAATTTATGCTCTTAAAGACATTTTATGGCCACAGATGCACGGATTAACGCAGATTTCGACACAGATTATTTTATCCTTTTTCATCTGAGAAAATCTGTGAATCTGTGGCTAATTCATGTTGTCAATTGCCGAATTCTACTTCCGCAGGCATACCGATTTTCAGGCTTCCATCATTCGGCACATCAATTTTCATGGCGTAAACCTGCGTTGTTCTTTCATCACGGGTTTGGATGATCTTGGGCGTGAATTCCGCCTCGCTACTGATCCACGTCACGGTTCCTTCCGAAGATTTCATGGTGCCATCAGAAGCATCGGTGTTCACCGTCACTTTATCGCCAATTTTCACCTGACTGAGCATGTCTTCGCTCACGTAAGCGCGCAAGGTCAATGGATCGAGCGAGGCAATTTTGTACAATGGCCTTCCCTGCATCGTGAGTTCGCTGGCCTTGGCAAGTGTTGTAAGCACTGTTCCGTTTATCGGATTGTAGATGTAGGATTTTCGAAGTTGATCTTCGATCTGCATCAATTGGAAACGCATCGGGTCGATTTCGGCCAACATTCCCTGCGTTTGTGTTCCGAGCGTGGAAGCGGTGGCCAAACGCTGCTTCATGGTTACGTCCAGTTCGGCTTTGAGGTCGTCCAATTGTTTGGATGGAGCGGCATTTGCTTCGACCAACTTGCCAATGCGGATGATCTCCGTGTTGAGCTTTTCCATCCGCTGGTCGAAAACGGCCAATTGAGCGGCTTCGTTAGGAAGTTTCTTTCGCACGGCCGCAATGCTTGCTTGTACCTGCATTTTCTTCAGGTAAAGCTGCGTGGTATCGACAACAGCCACGAGGTCGCTCGCTTTTAACGTTTGTCCTTCTTCGACATTGAAAACCAAGAGTTTGCCGCTGGTTTCGGCACTTACGGTCAACTCATCAGTTTCGAAATTCCCATAGGCATCGGCCTTGTCGCCATTGCCCATGCAGCCCGCCAGCAGACCCAAAAGGGAAAACATCAGAAATGCGTTTTTCATCGGAATTGTTGTTTTGTGGTTCATTTCAATACGCCTGTTTCGAATTGCAGCATGATCTGGTTCTGGTAAAGGCTCACCTGATCGACACTTCGTGTGAGTTCGGCCAGTTGCTCGGCCAGAACTTCATCCAGATAATCCATCGAAGTGATCACACCTTCTTCAACTTGTACTTCCGCGTTTTCACGGATCTGTGAACGCAGGCTGTACATTTTCTCGTCCCACTCCAGCGCTTTGGTCAGCTTCTCACTTTCGCTACGCATCCGCGCGATCTTGCTTTCAACCTCCACTTCCTTTTGGCTCTGTTGTTCCTCCATCAAGCGACTGCTTAATCGCAGATTTTTCCTTTCGAGCGAGGTTTTTCCCCAATCCCAAATGTTCCATGTAGCCTTTAGACCGACCATTCCAAAAGGACTCAGATCCTTTTTGAAGAAATTGTAAGGATTGGGCGAGCCGTAACCTGCTTGGCCGAACACATTGATACGTGGCAACCGCTTTGCTTTCAGGAGTTTTTCAGTCGCCATCAACCCTTTCTGTTTGGTACTGATCAGTTGCAGTTCGAGGTTGTCCGCGTAAGCGTAATCGATGGCTGTTTGAATGACGGGAACTTCCAACTCGCGGCCTTTTGTTTCAATTCCTGTGAGCAGTTGCAACACTTCCATGCCGCTTTCGCGTGCGCTTTCCAGTTCCAATTGTTTCTTCTCCTGACCGAGAATTTCACTTTGCAATTTGAGCAGGTCGTTCTGCTGCGCAACCCCATTTTCGAGGGCCGCTTCCAACACGCCTTCGCGCTCTGACATCAGCGTCAGCGTTTTGGAAATGATATTCAGTTGATCATCCACCAACAGCATCTGGAAGTAGAGTTGCGCCACTTGCTTTTTGTACTCCGAAAGGCCTACTTCCAACACTTTCAGCGAAACTTCGTTCTGTGCCTTTTCGGCCACTTTCTGCGCTCCCGAAACACCCGCATCGAACACGGGCTGGTACAATTCCAAATAGCCTCGGTACTGGAATTTTGGAATATCCAGCGATGGAACGCCAGGAAACGAGAACGGCAACTCAGGCACATTCGATTGATAGGAAGCCTGTCCGTTGGCGGTGACCATCGGCAGGTAACTGCGGTTGTAGGTTTTCAACTTGTTGTCGAGAATTTCCGCCATGATCGGCTGCTGCCGAAGCAACGGCATGTGCTGTTCGGCACTGTCCAAACAGGCGTACAGGTTCAATTTCTGCGCTTGCAGCTGACCGGAAAAAGCCAATAGCAAGAATAGAATTGCGATGGAAAAATGTCGTTTCATCATCCTTCGTTTTGCGGTTTTAACATGCCGAGAAACCACTGCGGCACCAGTTGTTTGCGCTGCTCCATCATCATTGTATAGGTTTCGGAATCCATTCCCGTGCCTGCCATGACGATCGGCCTTCCAATGAATGGGAAAACGGTCATGGAAATGAGGTTCATGAACAGGTGGACGGGATGCATCCCGTCTGGACAACGTTGCGCCAATTCCTGAAAGAACTTGGCCTCTTTAATTATCTGTTCGATACCTAATCGTTCCGCCATCTCTTCTGGATGGTTCCTTATTTCGCTCAACATGAAAATGGGCAGGTCGGGGCGTTTTTTCAGCAGTTCGGTGTAGTTGCTTACGAACAGTTCGACCTTCTCCTCAAACGTGTGACCATCGTTCATCAGCACGTGAAGCTGCCCGATAAAACCCTGCACCGTTTCGAGCATGATCGTTTTGAACAGCTCCTCCTTGCTGCGGAAATAATAGTTGACCAACGCGAGGTTGACCCCTGCGGATGAGGCAATATCTCTTGTGGTGGTCCTTCCGAAACCCTTCTCCAAAAAAAGCGTGCTTGCTGCTTGCTTGATCTTATTGGCCGTATCGAGGTCTTTTTCACTCATTGCGCCAGCAAAGGTGTGTTAATCATTTGATTTAAACAAATGTTTAAATCAAATTTTTCATTTTTAGTTCCTTTGGAAGCAGAATCAAAATCACACACGATGAAAGAACTATTTGGAGATAACGGAACAGATTGGGAAGGATTGGCAATGGAATACGGTCAGAAACTGGGAATGGGAATTCTGATTCTGGTTGTAGGTCTTTGGATCGCTGGCATGATCAGCAACATGGTGAAGAAGCTGATGGAGAAAAGAAACCTTGACCCAGCACTACAGAGCTTTTTGGGAAGCATGGTCAGCATTACGCTGAAAGTTCTCGTGGTCATCAGCGCATTGGGAACGTTAGGAATTGAAATGACCTCTTTTGTGGCCGTTCTTGGTGCAGCAGGTCTTGCCGTGGGCATGGCATTGAGTGGAACACTTCAGAATTTCGCGGGAGGCGTGATGATCCTCATTTTCAAACCGTTCAAGGTCGGAGACTTCATCGAAGCTCAGGGACACGCTGGTTCTGTCAAGGAAATCCAGATATTCAATACAATATTGAAAACGGGCGACAACAAAACCATCATCATTCCTAACGGAGGATTGTCAACGAGCAGCATGGTGAATTATTCTACGGAAGCGCGCAGAAGGGTTGACTGGGTTGTTGGCATCGGTTACGGAGATGATTGCGATAAGGCCAAAGAGGTGATCATGGGAATGCTGAATGACGACAGCAGAATTCTGAAAGATCCCGCACCATTTATTGCTGTGAAGGAATTGGCCGACAGCTCCGTGAATTTTGTGGTTCGAGGTTGGGTTGAGTCTGGGGATTACTGGGGCGTTTTCTTCGATCTGAACGAGCGCGTTTACAAGGAATTCGATAAGCACGGATTGAACATTCCTTTCCCGCAGATGGATGTGCACGTTCACAATAACTAAGTCTCAGAAACGATGGATACCGCTCAACTCGAACAGTTTACCAATCACGCTGCAGAGCTGACCTTAGAATACGCACCAAAATTGGTACTGGCACTTGTGGTGCTGGTCATTGGCATGTGGGTCATCAACCGATTTATTGGCGTTCTCGGAAACATCCTGAACAGACGGCATATTGATGTAAGCCTACAACCGTTCCTTAAAAGCCTTGTAGGGATCGGGCTGAAAGTGATGCTGTTGATCAGCGTGGCAAGCATGGTGGGCATTGAAACCACCTCGTTTGTCGCGGTCATCGGTGCTGCTGGGCTGGCGGTTGGATTGGCGTTGCAAGGAACCTTGGCCAATTTCGCTGGAGGTGTGCTCATTCTCATTTTCAAACCGTACAAAGTGGGCGACCTCATTGAAACCCAAGGGCATTTGGGCGTGGTGAAGGAGATTCAGATTTTCGTGACGGTGCTGAACACGCCAGACAGCAAAACGGTGATCGTGCCGAACGGAGCCATCAGCAACGGGAACATCACCAACTACACCACAAAAGGGGTTATCCGCGTTGATCTGGTGATGGGAATCTCCTACGAATCCAATATCAAGCAAGCACGCGAAGTTTTACTGAAAGTGATGCAGGAACATCCGAAAGTGCTGAAAGAACCTGCACCGTTTGTCGGTGTTTTGGAGTTGGCAGATAGTTCGGTGAACTTGGCCGTTCGGCCGCACTGCGACCCCGCTCATTACTGGGATGTGTACTTTGATGTTTACGAAGCTGGAAAAGAGGCGTTGGATGCTGCCAACATCACCATTCCGTTCCCGCAAGTGGATGTGCACATGCCGAAAGGCTGACACGAAAAGTCTTTGAAAAGAACAGCCTGATGACATTTGCATTGGGCTGTTTTGTTTCACGAGGTCAGTTACCTTCGCCCAATGTCTTATCTGTGGCGCGCCAAACAATACGCGAAATATCTTTCGAAAGCCAAGAACCGCCACGGCATCCACTCGCCATTTGTGTATCAGCTTTTGGACGAGGTGATCTATGATGAAACTAAGTTTGCTGAATACCAAAAGGTTGAGAAAATCCGAAAGGAGTTACTGAACCAAACCGATGAGATTGAAATAACAGATCTGGGAGCAGGTTCAACGGTCAATCCATCGAAACGAAGAAAGGTGGCCGACATTGCCAGGAATTCCGCCAAAGGCGGGAAATGGGGTGAGTTGCTTTTCCGTTTGGCGAAGCATTTCCAACCCGAAACCATGATCGAGTTGGGAACTTCACTCGGAATCGGCAGTCTCTACCAATCGCTTGGCAACCCGAACGGAAACCTGACCACATTTGAGGGTTGCCCGAATACGGCTGCCATTGCCAGCGAACAGTTCGCGAAAGCAAATGTGAACCCGACCATCATCGAAGGAAACTTTGATGATACGCTTCAACCATTTCTCGATTCCATCGAAAAACTGGATTGGGCATTTATTGATGGCAATCACCAGAAAGAACCGACCATCCGCTATTTTGAGCAATGCTTGGAAAAATGCCACAACGATTCGGTGTTGCTTTTCGATGACATTTATTGGAGCAAAGGCATGGCCGAAGCTTGGCAGAACATCAAGGCCGATGAGCGTGTTACTGTGTCGCTTGACCTGTTTCAAGTTGGCATTGTTTTCCTCAGAAAACAGCAACCGAAACAGGATTTCATCATCAGGTATTGATTGTAACTTAGCCACGCATGAAAGACGTCATCCGCACCGAGCATATTGCCAAAGTCTATGTAATGGGAACTGAACAGGTTCACGCCTTGCGTGATATTTCCATTACCATCAAAGAAGGGGAATACGTGGCGCTGATGGGCCCATCAGGTTCGGGAAAATCCACGCTGATGAACATGATCGGCTGTTTGGACACACCGACCAGCGGACAGTATTTTCTGGACGGACAGGACGTGAGCCGCATGACCGACAATCAGTTGGCCGAAGTGCGCAACAAGAAAATCGGGTTCGTTTTTCAGACGTTCAACCTTCTGCCCCGCTCCACTGCCTTGGATAACGTGACGCTTCCGTTGGTGTATGCGGGTATGGGAAGTTCGGACCGAAAAGTGCGTGGCGAACAGGTTTTGAATCAGGTTGGTTTGGGAGATAGAATGAGCCACCGACCGAACGAACTTTCTGGTGGTCAGCGACAACGGGTTGCTGTTGCAAGAGCGTTGGTCAACAATCCTGCGTTGATCTTGGCCGATGAGCCGACAGGAAACCTCGATTCGAAAACTTCCATCGAGATCATGGGGCTTTTTGAAGAGATCCATCGGAACGGAAATACCATTGTGGTGGTAACCCACGAAGAGGACATTGCGCAACACGCGCATCGCATCATCCGACTGAAAGATGGTCTGGTGGAATCGGATGAGATCAACAATGACGTGCAAACCGTGTTGCAATCGGCATGAAAGTTTACACAAAAACAGGCGATGATGGCACCACGGGACTTTTCGGTGGCGCGCGCGTTCCCAAGCACCACATTCGTATCGAGAGCTATGGAACGGTTGATGAACTGAACTCTTACATCGGCTTGGTTCGCCATCGGAAGATCGACCCGAAAGCGGAAACCATTCTGGGCGAAGTGCAGGATCGTTTGTTCACCATCGGTTCCATTCTCGCATCCGACCCAAGCAAATCGAATCTCAAAACGCCCGATCTGAACGAATCGGACATCGAACTCCTCGAAAAGGAAATGGACCGAATGAACGAAGAGCTTCCCGAAATGCGTTCGTTCGTGCTTCCAGTCGGAAATGACACGGTCAGTTTCTGCCACATTGCGCGGTGCGTTTGTCGCAGAGCCGAACGTCTTGTGGTGCTTCTCAACGAAAAAGAGCCCATCAATCCGTTGGTTGTAAAATATCTGAACCGACTTTCCGATTATCTATTTGTGCTAAGTCGGAAGATCACGCAAGATGACAAGCTCACCGAAATTCCTTGGAAGCCGCGTCAGTAAAGGATTTCAGGCGTTTTCGGAAAAATTTCGACCACCCTTTCACGTCTTGCTTAAATTTTTAGCTTTGCGCAAAATCAAACTGCGAACCATCTAACTCAGAAAAGCATGTATTGGACCCTTGAATTAGCATCACGTCTGGAAGACGCACCTTGGCCAGCTACCAAGGACGAGCTGATCGACTTCGCCATGCGTTCGGGAGCACCGATGGAAGTGGTTGAGAACCTTCAGGAAATTGAGGATGACGGTGAGGTTTTCGAGAGCATCGAAGACATTTGGCCAGATTATCCGACCAAAGATGACTTCTTCTTTAACGAAGACGAATACTGAGCGATCAGCAACACACAGCAAGAGCGGTTTCCGATCGGAGCCGCTCTTTTTGTTTACGCCTGTAACGTCATATTTCTAACTGCTTCCGAGGTAAAAAAGGCTTAATTTCGCCCGCCCGCATGACAGGTTGTCCGAATACCATCAACGGAACAGTTGTTGACAACCCAAGTGCCTCTCAAACGGAATTCAATCATAATGATCAATCTCATTAACAACTTGGCCAAGAAGTTCTTCGGAACCAAGGCCGATAAGGATATTCAGGAAATCCAACCTATTGTGGATCAGGTGAACCAAGCGTTCGCTGGCCTCCAAAACCTGACAGACGATCAGCTTCGTGCCAAAACAGCCGAGTTCAAAAAGAAGATCGCAGATCACTTGGCGCAAGAGCAGAAGCAGATAGATGAACTCACCGCACGGGCCGAAACTCCAGACACGGATGTAGAGGAAAAGGAGCGCATTTACGATGAGATCGACAAGATCGAGGAATCAACCAAAGACAAGGTTGAGGAAGTGCTGATGGAGATTCTTCCTGAAGCATTTGCCGTGGTGAAAGAAACCGCGCGCAGATGGAAAGAGAAAGGTTCGCTCACTGTTTCGGCCACCGAAATGGACCGCGACCTTGCAGCTACCAAAGGTTATGTGACGATCGATGGCGACAAGGCCACATTCCCGAAATCGTGGACTGCTGGTGGTGCCGAGATCACATGGGACATGTTGCATTACGATGTGCAGTTGGTTGGTGGTGTGGCGCTTCACCAAGGCAAAATTGCCGAGATGGCAACGGGTGAGGGTAAAACGTTGGTGGCCACGCTTCCTGTTTACCTGAATGCGCTTGCGGGACGTGGTGTGCATGTGGTAACCGTAAACGATTATCTCGCCAAGCGTGACTCTGAATGGATGGGGCCGCTATACGAATTCCACGGACTGAAAGTGGATTGCATCGACAAGCACCAACCGAACTCACCCGAAAGACGTGCGGCCTACAATGCCGACATCACCTTCGGGACAAACAACGAATTCGGCTTCGATTATCTGCGCGACAACATGGCGCGTGAAGCGGGTGATCTTGTTCAGCGCAAGCACAATTACGCCATTGTAGATGAGGTTGACTCGGTTTTCATCGATGATGCTCGAACGCCACTTATCATTTCAGGTCCGGTTCCGAAAGGCGACCAGCACGAGTTTGATGAGTTGAAGCCAAAGGTTGAGAAACTCATCAACGTTCAGAAAACGCTTTTCAATACGCAATTGGCCGATGCCAAAAAGCTGATCGCTGCTGGAAATGACGGCTACAAGGAAGGCGAAGGCGGTATGGCACTTTTGCGCTGCCATCGTGCGTTGCCGAAGAACAAGGCGCTGATCAAGTTCTTGAGTGAACCTGGCGTGAAGCAGATTCTCCAAAAAACGGAGAACTACTACATGCAGGATCAGAACAAGGAAATGCACAAGGTGGATGCAGAGTTGTTCTTCGTCATTGATGAGAAGAACAACACCATCGAACTCACCGAAAAAGGTCTGGAACTCATTACCCGCAACATGGAGGATGATCAGTTCTTCGTGCTGACGGATGTCGGTTCGGGCATTGCCGAGATCGAGAAAATGGAAATCTCCGATCAGGAGAAAGCCAAAAAGAAAGACGAGTTGATGCGCGATTTCGCCATCAAGAGCGCGCGTGTTCACTCCATGAACCAATTGTTCAAAGCCTACACCCTTTTCGAAAAAGATGTGGAATACGTGGTGCTTGACAATAAGGTGAAGATCGTGGATGAGCAGACAGGCCGTATCATGGACGGAAGACGCTACTCGGACGGACTTCACCAAGCCATCGAGGCCAAGGAAAACCTGAAGGTAGAAGCGGCCACGCAAACGTGGGCAACCGTTACGTTGCAGAACTACTTCCGTATGTACAGCAAGCTTTCGGGTATGACGGGTACGGCCGAAACCGAGGCAAAAGAGCTTTGGGACATCTACAAGTTGGATGTGATGGTAATTCCGACCAACCGTCCGATTGCACGTGAAGACAAAGACGACCTTGTTTACAAAACGGCCCGTGAGAAGTACAATGCGGTGATCGATGAGATCGTGAACCTCACAGGACAAGGGCGACCTGTTCTGGTAGGTACAACTTCGGTAGAGATCTCAGAGCTGTTGAGCCGCATGCTCAAAATGAAGAAGATCAACCACAGCGTTCTGAACGCGAAGTTGCATGCGCAGGAAGCTGATGTCGTAGCGAATGCCGGTAAGCCGGGCGCGGTGACCATCGCTACCAACATGGCCGGTCGTGGTACCGACATCAAACTCGGACCTGGCGTGAAAGAGGCAGGCGGTTTGGCCATCATTGGTACCGAGCGTCACGAAAGCCGAAGAGTGGACCGCCAGTTGCGTGGTCGTGCGGGTCGTCAGGGAGATCCGGGTTCTTCGCAGTTCTATGTTTCGTTGGAAGACAACCTGATGCGTCTTTTCGGTTCAGACCGAATAGCGAAGCTGATGGACCGAATGGGTTACGAGGAAGGCGAAGTCATCCAGCACGGCATGGTTTCCAAATCCATTGAGCGTGCACAGAAGAAAGTGGAGGAGAACAACTACGGCATCCGTAAGCGATTGCTGGAGTACGATGACGTGATGAACGCGCAGCGCGAGGTGATCTACAAGCGCAGAAGACACGCGTTGCAAGGCGAGCGTCTATCGGTCGATGTGCTGAACATGATTCATGACACGGCCGCCACGTTGGTCGAGGAATTCCACGAAATGAAGGATTACGAAGGCTTCAAACTGGAAGTGATCCGTGTGTTCTCGTCCGAATCTCCAGTGACGGAAGAAGAATTCAATTCTTTGAAGATCGATGACCTCATTCATAAATCGGTGCACAACCTGATCGAAGGTTACAAGCGCAAAAAGGCAAGCATTGCCGAACGCGCGTTCCCAGTTATCGCGAATGTGTTCGAAACGCAGGGCGACAAGTTCAAGAACATCGTTATTCCATTCACGGATGGCATCAAAAGCATGAACGTGGTGGTGAATCTTCAGAAAACGTACGAACTGCAAGGCTCCAACCTTCCGTTGGCGTTCGAGAAGAACATCATTCTGGCCATCATCGATGACCAATGGAAAGAGCACCTGCGCGAGATGGATGAACTGAAAACCTCCGTGCAGAATGCTTCTTACGAGCAGAAAGACCCGCTGTTGATCTACAAGTTCGAGAGTTTCAATCTTTTCCAGAAAATGCTGGACAGAATGAACCGCGAGGTGATCTCGTTCCTGTTCAAAGGTGATCTTCCGAATGCCGAGAACACCCGCGTTCGCGAAGCGCAAGAGAAAAAAGAACGCGTCACGGCTTCCCGTCCAGAATTGGCCGCACAGCGTCAAGCTGCTCCCGCGCCTGCACAAAATGGCGGACAGCAGCAACCGTTGCCAACCCAGCCGCAGAGCAAACCTGAGCCTGTAACGGTTGGTGAGAAGATCGGTCGGAACGACCCTTGCCCATGCGGAAGCGGTAAGAAGTACAAGCAGTGTCACGGGAAGGCATAAAGCCCCCTAAGTCCCCCAAAGGAGGATAGCAAAACATCGGGACATGATGAAAACATCAAACGGCAGTAGCCTCCCCTCGGGGGAGGTTGAAGGGGTTGGGAAGGTTCTCGCACAGACCATGGACGAAACGCGCAACCTGACGCGTTTCTACCTCAGCAAACTGAAGGGCGAAGACATGCATCGTCAATTTGAGGTGAACGGTTTTACCACCAACAGCCCATTTTGGATCATGGCGCATATTTGCTGGGCAGAAAATATGTTGCTGCTCCAATGCATGGGTCACAAAGGCATGGATATTCCTTGGTTGAACGATTACAAAATCGGCATGACCAAAGGCTCCAAACCGACCAACGAACCTACTTTGGAAGAAGTGCTTGCCGCCATGAAGGAGATTCACGCAGTTGCGTTGGAGAACCTCTCCAACATGAGTGATGCTGAATTGGACGAGGAAAGTGCGATCATTCTTCCATTCAGCGAGGATAAACGAAAGCGTATTGTGGCCATGCATGCCATCCGCCATGAGGGAACGCATCTTGGGCAACTTTCGCTTATTGCCAAAATGTATGGCAAGCAGACGGTGTGACAACATCGCTTTCCAAGCACAAAATCGGCATGTTTCAATTTAGATGTACATAACGTATATTCGCGACCCTAATTTTTAACGGTAATTACAGATGGTAATTGGTAAAATCCGCGAGAACTCAACATTGATTCTCATTCTTATTGGCGGTGCCATGCTTGCATTCGTGTTGCAGGATCTTTTCAGCTCAAGTAGTTTCATCCTGAACGGTTCGCCAACAGAGGTCGGTGAAATTGCAGGTGTTGCGGTTGACGGACGAACTTTTCAGGACCGTGTCGACCAGACCGTAGAGAACTACAAGACGCAGACGGGACAGAGCAGCATTGATAACGCCACAACTGAACAGCTTCGCGACCAGACCTGGAATCAGATGGTGCGCGAAATTGTGATGGACGAGGAGTTGGATGCCGTTGGCGTTCGCGTAAGCAAGGAAGAACTCTACGACATGGTTCAGGGAAATAACCCGCATCCGCAAGTGGTGCAGGCGTTCACCAACCCGCAGACGGGGCAGTTTGACCGTGCACAAGTGCTGAACTTCTTGAAGCGAATGGAACAGGATGAGGACATCAAGAAACGATGGATCGCCTTCGAGAAGGACATCGCGAAGCTTCGCAGAACAGAGAAATACAACAACCTTATTAAAAAAGGTCTGTATGTGACAACTGCTGAGGCGGAGGCTGATTTTATGGCGAAAAATCGTCCAGCCACCATCAAATATGTACTGAAGCGCTACAACAGCATTCCAGATACGACAGTTCAAGTATCTGACGCTGACATCAAGGAATACTATAACCAGAACAAATCGAAGTACGAGCAGGACGCTTCGCGCGATGTCGATTTTGTTGCCTTCCGAGTCGATCCATCCAAGGATGATTTCGAGAAAATGAAGGTTTGGGCCGATAACTTGAAGCCTGAATTTGAAAGCACAGATAACGATACGCTTTTCGTGAACCGCGAATCTGATGTTCGTTTCAATGCCCGTTGGTTACCGAAAGGCGAATTGGGCGGTGCCATCGATTCCATCATGTTCGCTGCTGAAAAAGGATTCGTTTACGGACCATATTTGGAGAATCAGACCTACCGCATGGCCAAGCTGATCGGTATCAAAATGGCCCCAGATTCGGTGAAGGCACGTCACATTCTTATCCGCCCAGAGACATTGGGGAGCGTTGAGAAAGCCAAAAACGTAGCAGATAGCCTGATGAAATTGATCGAGGGTGGTGCT
Source organism: Flavobacteriales bacterium (assembly GCA_016124845.1). Lineage (NCBI taxonomy): Bacteria > Pseudomonadati > Bacteroidota > Flavobacteriia > Flavobacteriales > Flavobacteriales bacterium. The sequence continues at coordinate 67,121 of WGMW01000030.1, read as the reverse complement.
AATTTCGCACAGCTTGCCCGTACCAATTCCGAAGACCCTGGTTCGGGTGCCGAAGGTGGCGACCTTGGCTGGTTCATGGAAGGCCAAATGGTTCCTTCTTTCAATAATGCCTGTTTCGATGGAAAGAAAGGTGACCTCGTCATTGTCCGCTCGCAGTTCGGCTTCCACATCATCGAGGTTCTCGACCAAAAAGGAAATACTGAAAAGCGTGCTGTTGCATTTGTTGACCGCAAGGTGGAAGCAAGCACCAAAACCTTCCAGATCGTTTACGGTCAGGCTGAGGAATTCCAGCGTAGCGTTACTTCTGTTGCATCGTTCGATCAGGAAGTTGCCAACCGAGGTTTGAACAAGCGTATTGCCAGCAACCTGAAAGAGAACGATCGTACCATTGCTGGGCTGGAAAGTCCTCGTGAGTTGATCCGTTGGGCATTCAATGCCGAGAAAGGCGATGTAAGCGAAGTGAAAGAACTGGGCAACACATTCGTGGTGGGCGTACTGACCGCAATCCGCGAAGAAGGCTACTCGACCATTGATGAGATCCATGACGAATTGGAAGCGGGTGCCATCAAGGATAAGAAGGCTGCGAAGTTCGTAGAGGAGTTTGAAGCGGCCAGAGCTGGCGATATTCAAACTGTTGCCAATAACATGAATCTTCCAGTTGAAGTGAAGGAGAACATTCTTTTCTCATCCACGGCCATTCCAGGTTTGGGACGTGAGCCAGCGCTTATTGGAACCGTTGGTGGATTGGAATCTGGCGATCTTTCGAAGCCTGTAAAAGGTGAGCAAGGCGTGTATGTGGTGTATGTTGAAAATCGTGCAGCTGCACCGAGCAATCCAAGTTTCGCAGGAAGCAGCCGCATGTTGAACGGTTCACTGGCGCAGCGTGTCGACTTCGAAGTATTCGATGCGCTGAAAGAGAAGGCAGACATTGTGGACCATCGTTCGAAGTTCTTCTAAGAACAATCAAATTTGATCATTCGAAAGCCCCGTCAGGAATCTGGCGGGGCTTTCTATTATTGCTCCCCGACCTAATAACCCTCAATATGAAATACTTATCTTTGATAGATGAGAATTATCTTGGATATAGACAGTAACAACAAAGAAGCCTTAGCCTTGCTTGCATATATCCGCTCTCTCCAATTTGTGCATATCACCGAAGAAGAGTTTTCCGACCTTTCCAATGAACAACGACAGGCCATTGATAAGGGTATTGAAAGCTTGAAAAATGGTGGGCTTACACAACAGGAAGTTATGGAATCGACACGGCTGCGATTTCCACATTTGTTTGAAAAGCGCGCGTGATCATTTGGTCTCCAGAGGCTGCTACCGACTACCAGTCGAACATTGAGTTTCTACTTATTAGATGGACAGAAAGGGAAGCGGCTCACTTCATAGCAGTTACAAATGAGATTTTGAACCTTATTGAGAACAATCCTCATGCGTTCAGATCTGTCGGCTACAAGCAAGTTCGGGCAGCGGTCATTCTTCCCCAAATAACCCTTTTCTATAGAGTGGAAGAAAACGGAGCTATCGAACTGATTCGATTTTGGAACAATTATCAAAACCCCCAAAAGTTAAAGTTCTGAACTACCTGAGTTGCTGCAATCGGTAGCCATCCAGTTTCACGAAAACGAACAGCAGCAGCGTGAAACCAAGTAGCGAAGAACCACCATAACTGAAGAACGGTAGCGGAATGCCGATCACAGGCATCAACCCGATGGTCATTCCAACATTTATCAGAAAGTGAAACAGCAGGATGCTGGCCACGCAGTAACCATAGATCCGCGTAAATGCAGACCGCTGACGTTCAGAAATGTACAGGATTCGAAGAATAAGCGCGGTGAATAATGCAATGACCACGAAGGTGCCAAGAAAGCCCCACTCCTCGCCTACCGTGCAGAAAATGAAATCGGTGGTCTGCTCAGGAACGAAGTCATATTTGGTCTGCGTTCCCTGTAAGAATCCTTTCCCTGCAAAACCTCCCGAGCCGATGGCGATCTTACTCTGATTTACGTTGTAACCCGCGCCTTTCGGGTCGTCTTCCTTTCCTAAAAGAACGTTTATCCGCACCTGTTGATGCGGCTCCAGCACTTCATTGAAAATGTAATCCACACTGTAAACAAAACCCATCAGCACCACCAGAATTCCACCGATGGAAAGTGCCAAACGCCACGTCTTTTTCCGCTGGAGGAAGAAATAAATCAGCGCCACCACTCCCAGAATGATGAGCATGGCAAGCGGGGTGAACAGCAGCGCAAAAATGAACAGTACAGCCATGGCCAACCCGAACAGAAGGATGTTGCCAGACAGTCCTTCGCGGTAAAGCACCAACGCGAACGCCCCAAAAACCAAGGCCGAACCCGTGTCGTTCTGAAGCAGGATCAACCCTGCGGGAATGGCAAGGATCAACCCCGCGACAAGTTTGGTCCTGAGGTCTTCCATCCGAATATTGAGTGTGCTGAGATAATACGCCAATGCCATGGCCGTGGCACTCTTCGCAAACTCAGACGGTTGCAGCTTGAACGGGCCGATGTCGATCCACGAGCGCGCTCCTGCCACATCGCGGGCGGTGACCAACACCACCAGCAACAGCAGAATATTCAGAATGTAGATGGGAACAGAGAACGTTGAGTAGAACTTCCCATCTATCAGCATAATGACAAGCGCCACAAAAATGGACAGCCCGATCCAAATGAGCTGTTTACCGTAGCGCTGCGTGGTATCGAGAATGCTCTGATGTTCCTCATTGAAAACGGCCGCGTAAATATTGAGCCAACCCATGAAAACCAGCAGCAGATACAGAATCACAATGACCCAGTCGATGCCATGAAATATGCCCTGCTCGCGCCTCATTGCGTCTTCTTTTTCGGGTGAATGAGATCGGCCTCCAAAATCGGCTTTTCGAGATTCGGACGCATGATGGTGTCCAACAGGTATTTCTCCACCATCAGACTGGCGATCGGAGCGCCATATTTGCTTCCTCCGCCTCCGTTCTCAACAAACACGGCCAATGCAATTTTGGGATCCTCTTTAGGCGCAAAGCAGATGAAAATGGAATGATCCTCTCCGTGCGGATTCTGCGCGGTCCCCGTCTTGCCGCACATCACAATGCTGTCATGCCGCGAGCGATAGCCCGTTCCGCCTTGCTGAAAAACCATTTCCATCCCATCCACCACAGGTGTAAAATATGGTCGGTCAATGGTTGTCATGTGCTTTTCGGTGAAACGATTGGAGATCGGTTCGCCATCGATCGCCTTCACCAAATGGGGCGGATAATAGAACCCGCGATTGGCGATGGCCGCGGTCATATTGGCCAATTGCAAAGGCGTTGTTCCCATCTCGCCCTGACCAATGGCCAAGGAAATGATGGTCAGCGATTTCCAGCGGTTCTCTCCGTAGTATTTATCATAGTAGGCTTTGGTTGGAACAATTCCCGAATACTCCACAGGAAGATCGGTATTGAATTTCTGACCAAGACCGAAACTGATCACATGATTCCGCCATATCTCAAATCCTTCCCACGGCTTGCCCGTGTGATCGATGATGTTGCGGAAAACATTGCCGTAATAGGCGTTGCACGAGTGCTGAATAGATTCCCGCAGATTGAGCGGTGAACGGTGATCATGGCAACCCATGCGGAAATTGCCCGAAACATACCCACGCGGACACCGATAGGTAGTGTTCTCATTGAGCACACCCACCTGCTGCCCGATCAGTGCGTTGATCAACTTGAACGTGGAACCAGGCGGATTCTGTTCGCTCATCAACGCACGGTTGAAAAGCGGCTTCAGCGTGTCATGCTGAAGAATCACGTAATTATCAGAACGAACACGACCGACCAGCAGATTCGGGTCGAAACTCGGTGCGCTCACCAACGCCAATATCTCGCCCGTAGCAGGTTCGAGTGCCACGATGGCTCCCGTCTTGTTCTGCATCAACTTCTCTCCATACGCCTGAAGCTCCGCATCAATACTTGAGGTGAGCGTTTTACCCGCCACCGCCACGGTATCGTATTTCCCTTCCTTGTAACTTCCCTTCGGGCGATTGAACACATCGACCATGATGACCTTCACGCCTTTTTTCCCGCGCAATTCCTCCTCGTAGGCCTTCTCCAAACCGCTGATGCCCACGTAATCGCCTTGCTTGTAATACGGGTTCTTTTCCAAAAATCCTTGACTCGCCTCGCCCACATACCCCAACAGATGCGCTGCAATGGGCGATGGATACTTTCTCAGCGTCCGTTTCTGCACGAAAAACCCTCGGAAACGATAGATCTTCTCCTGCAATTCGGCATAGGTCACCGCAGAGATCTGCTTCTCAAAAACACTCGGTTTGCGGTACGAATACGCCTTGGCTTTACTCAACCGTTTGGCAAACTGCTCCTTGGTTATTCCCAAAATGTTGCAGATGGCAGCCGTGTCAATATCCACCGCTTGCCGCGGGATGACCATCAGATCGTAAGCCGCCTCATTGTACACCAGCAAACGGCCATCGCGGTCGTAAATAAGGCCGCGGGCGGGATATTCGGTCTGGTAACGGATGACGTTATTCTCTGCCGAAAGGCGATACGATTCGTCAATGACCTGAATGTAGAACAGTCGCAGCAGGAACGTGACCGCCACCAGCAGCACAATGCCCATTACCACGTACATGCGGTCTGTATGCTTAGACTGGAACGCCATTACCTCCGTTTGTTACTTCCCACAAAAAGATACTCGGCCAAGAGGATGAAGAACAGCGTGAGCAATGAGCTGAGCACGGTTTTGAGCAGCGTGTGGAAGAATTCGGAGAAACGGAACACTTCGAGGTAGAACAGCACGGTATGGTGCAACAGCACCAGCAGCACCGCGTACGGAATGAACCACGTGAGGCCGAACACTTTGAGGTGCGGAACGGCTGCCATTTCGTAGCCTTCGCGGGGCGACTGCGCCTTGAGATACAGCGGCCTGTAGAACGCGATGAGCGTGGTGGCCGCGGCATGAATTCCACCCGTGTCGGAAAACACATCTACCGACAGGCCAAGCAGGAAGCCGACCAACAGCAGCTGTATTCGTCCCATGGAAATGGGCAGAACCAGAATGAGGTAGATGTACGGAAACGGGTTGACGTAGCCGCCCAGATTCAGGTTATTGAAAATGAGTACCTGAAGCAGCACCAGCAGCACAAATTGCCACGCATATTTCAACGCATCACTCGTCATCCGTCTGCGATTCTGTTTCCAGCTGCGTCTGCTCCAAACGCATCAGATTGTTCACTACATACACCACTTCCACCGATTGCATATCGGTGAACAACTCTACTTCAATGGAATGAAAATTATCGCCATCCTTCACCTCAAAACTGCGCACTTTACCAATCGGAATTCCACTTGGAAACATGGAAGAATAGCCAGATGTTTCCACCAGCATGCCTTCGGCCATCGGCACATGGTTCGGAATATCCATGAGCTGCGCCATCTGCGGATCGCGGCCATCCCACGTAAGTGAACCGATGTAGCCTTCATCCGCCAACTTGGCACTGATACTGGAACGCTTGTTCAATACCGAAATGACCGATGCGAAATTCTTCGAAACATCCTTCACAATTCCCACAATTCCATTGGATGAAATGACGGCCATTTCGGGCTCCACACCTTGAAGCAGCCCACGATTGATGGTGAGGTAATTGCTCCTGCGGTCGGTGGTGCTGTTGATGACCTTGGCGGGAATGTACGTGTAATGCTGTCTTCGGATGGAATCGACCACATCCACATGTTTTTCTGAGTACGTGTATTGCGACTGCTGAAGCAATGAGCGCAACGCAGCGTTTTCCAAGGCCAGTTCCTGATTGACCGTTTTCAGGTGGAAATACTCGGAAATGCCGTTGTTCAGTTCATACACGCGCCCCACCATCTGGTTGCTGGAACTGAGCATGCTACCGCGATGGAAATTGTTGTTCCGCACAATGAGTGCGAAGCTCAGAAGTTCAAGCAAAAGGAAGAGGAAGAACACATGATTCCTGTAAATGAAAAGCAGGATGTTCCTCATGATTCATCCATAGTAAGCGGCCGACCTATCGCATCAGGAATGGGAATCGGTCGATGTTTTTAAGTGCAATACCAGTTCCACGGGCCACCGCACGCAACGGGTCTTCGGCAATGTGAACTGGAAGTTTTGTTTTCTGCGAAATACGCTTGTCGAGGCCACGAAGCATGGAACCTCCACCTGCGAGATAAAGCCCCGTTCGGTAAATATCTGCCGAAAGCTCTGGTGGCGTCATCTCCAAGTTGTTCAGAATGGCCGTTTCAATCTTGGTGATCGATTTATCCAGCGCATGCGCCACTTCCTGATAGGAAACCGTGATCTCTTTCGGAATACCCGTCATGAGGTCGCGACCATGAACCGCGTAGTCTGCTGGCGGATTGTCCAACTCGGTCAAAGCCGAACCGACCTCGATCTTGATCCGTTCTGCGGAACGCTCGCCAATGAGAATGTTGTGCTGTCTACGCATATAATCCTCAATATCAGCGGTAAAATCATCTCCCGCTACGCGGATGGAACGGTCGCAAACGATACCGCCAAGCGCAATAACTGCGATCTCCGATGTACCACCACCGATATCGATGATCATGTTGCCCATCGGTTCTTCCACATCGATTCCGATACCAATTGCAGCAGCCATCGGTTCTTGAATGAGACGAACGTCTTTCGCGCCAGCATGTTCTGCCGAGTCACGCACCGCACGCTTCTCCACTTCCGTAATTCCCGAAGGAATACAGATCACCATTCGGATCTGTGGCGGCATGAAGTGTCTTCGACCTGGGTTAATCATCTGGATCATTCCTTTGATCATCTGCTCAGCCGCCTCGAAATCAGCGATCACACCGTCCTTCAATGGACGGATGGTCTCGATGTTCTTGTGGGTTTTGCCGTGCATCTGTTGGGCCTTCTTGCCAATGGCAACGATCTTACCCGTTTGGATGTCTTTGGCAACGATGGACGGTTCGTCAACCACCACCTTATCATTGTGAATGATAAGCGTGTTGGCCGTGCCAAGGTCAATGGCAATTTCCTGTCTGAAATAGTCGAACAGCCCCATTCGCTCAGTGTTTAAAGTGTCTGACTCCTGTAACTACCATGGCCATCCCATTATTGTTGCAGTAGTCTATCGATTCGTTGTCTTTGATGGAACCGCCTGGCTGCACCACCGTATCAATCCCTTCGCCATGCGCGATCTCTACGCAATCTGGAAATGGGAAAAACGCATCCGAAGCCATAACCGCACCTTTCAGGTCGAAGTTAAAAGACTTTGCCTTAGTAATGGCGAATTTCAATGCATCTACTCGTGAGGTCATACCGCAACCGCTTGCCAACAATTGTTTGTTCTTTGCAAGAACGATAGTATTTGACTTTGTATGCTTCACCAATTTGTTAGCAAATACTAAATCTTCGTATTCTGCCTCGGTCGGCTTCACATTCGTCACAGGATTCATATCCGAAGCGGTCTGCGTGCTGAGGTCCTTATCCTGCTCAATAACTCCATTCAGCAGTGAGCGGAACTGTCGTTTTGGGAATTCGCATGGTTTCTGAACCAGAATCACGCGGTTCTTTTTCTGTTTGAGGATTTCGAGAGCTTCAGCGCTGTAAGATGGCGCGATCACCACTTCGAAAAACAGGCTGTTCATTTCGGTGGCCGTTTCCGCATCCACTTCCACATTGGTGATGAGAATACCACCGAAAGCTGAGATCGGATCACCCGCCAACGCGTCTTTCCAAGCGTCTACCAACTTCGGGCGACTGGCCAACCCGCAAGCATTATTGTGCTTCAGAATGGCGAAAGTAGCCCCCTCTGACTCCCCCAAAGGGGGAGAACCTCCCTCCCCATTGGGGAGGGGCGGGGTGGGGCTGAAATCTGCAATAAGATTCACCGCAGCATCAATGTCCAACAGGTTATTGTAGCTGAGTTCCTTCCCATTCAATTGGTCGAACAGCGCAGAAATATCTCCATGGAAAAATCCTTGCTGATGCGGGTTTTCTCCGTAACGAAGAACCTTCGTTCCGTCTTCCTGATGCGCGAATCCGCCACCCGCGAAATAAGTGTGAATGGCCGTGTCGTAATGCGATGAAACAGCAAAGGCAGCGGTTGCAAAACTCTTGCGCTGCTCAAGTGTTGTTGCCGCGCCTTCGGCAAGAATTTCCGCCAAAGCGGCATATTCGTTCTTAGACGGAACGATGACAACATCCTTGAAATTCTTGGCCGCAGCGCGGATCAATGAAATTCCACCTATATCGATCTTCTCAATAATGGCCTGCTCATCCGCTCCGCTGGCAACGGTATCCTCAAACGGATAAAGATCCACGATCACAAGGTCGATCTCTGGAATCTCATATTCCTCCAACTGCAACAGGTCGCTTTGCTCTTCCCTTCTACCCAAAATTCCTCCGAACACTTTCGGATGCAAGGTTTTCACTCTTCCGCCCAAAATGGATGGATACGAGGTCAGGTCTTCCACTTTCAGAACAGTTGCACCCAACTCCTCCAAATAGGTCTGTGTTCCGCCTGTGGAGTAGATGTTCACTCCATGCTTTACAAGTTGCTTAACGATCGGCTCCAAACCTTCTTTGTGGAACACCGAAATGAGGGCATTTTTAATGGTCTTACTCGCCACTTTCTTCAATTAACGATTAGAAAAACAATGATGCTGGAAAACCGTTTCCCTGTATGTTTGAAAATCCAATAAAATCAAGGGTTTCAGGAACTTTTTCCAAGCACGGCAAAGGTAGCCTTTTGAAGTACAATAAGGTTACCTTTGCCATGCTGACCAATCGCTTTTCCGCCCAAGTTTTCAACAGCGCATGATCATATTCCTAAAACTATTTTCCGAAAGCATTAAGATGGCTTGGAATGCGCTTGTCTCGAACAAGCTGCGAACCATCCTTTCGCTGCTGGGCATCACCATCGGAATCATGGCCATCATTCTGGTTTTCACGTTTGTGGACTCGATGGAGAAGAACATCCGCGATAATGTTCAATCGCTGGGCGACAATACGGTTTACATTCAGAAATGGCCGTGGGCAACGGGAACCGATTTTGAGTGGTGGAAATATTGGCAACGGCCAGATGCCGACCTGAACGATTTCAAGGAAGTGCAACGGAGAAGCGATGCAGCCGAATCGGTTGTTTTCATGGCCTCGAAAAACAAAAGCGTGGAACACGAATCAACGGTAGTTGAGAACGTGAGCGTGGTTGCTGTAACGCACGATTACGACAAGATCAAATCATTCGATATTGTTTCGGGGCGCTACCTGACCCTGATGGAATCGAATACGGGAAAGAACGTTTGCATCATCGGTATGGCGGTGGCGCAGGGGCTTTTCGGTGACCGCAATCCTGTGGGTGAAACAGTAAAGGTTTTCAAACGGAAACTGACCGTTATCGGTGTTTTTGGTGTGGAAGGCGAAAGCGTTTTCGGCAATTCGGTGGACAACCAGTTGCTGATGCCGATCAACTTCGCGCGTCAGGTGATGCGCATTGAATCGCGCGGTTCCAACCCGCTCGTCATGGTAAAAGGAAAACCAGGCGTTTCCACAGCAGAGTTGAAAGATGAGCTGCGCGGCATCATGCGCAGCGTACGCAGGTTGAAACCACGTGCGGATGACAACTTTGCTCTGAACGAGATCAGCGTACTTTCCAATTCGCTCGAAAGTCTTTTTACCATCTTGAACATCGCTGGAACCATCATCGGAGGGTTTTCCATTCTGGTGGGAGGTTTCGGCATTGCCAATATCATGTTCGTATCGGTGAAGGAACGGACACATCTTATCGGCATCGAAAAATCGCTGGGTGCCAAGAACTGGTTCATTATGATGGAATTTCTTTCAGAAGCCGTTTTCCTGTGCCTGATGGGTGGCGGAGTTGGTCTTTTCATGGCTGGACTGCTAAGCGGAATCGCCTCTTATGCATTTGATGTGACCATGTACCTGACGATGAAAAACATGATGTTGGGAATTACCATATCGGTTACCATCGGATTGGTAGCGGGCATCATTCCAGCATTCCTCGCATCGCGACTTAGCCCTGTAGAAGCCATCCGAAGCAAATGATGATATTTTTGTTGAAATTCTGAGCATGGAGGCAACAGGCAAATTCTCGTGGAACCGACCGATCACATCTTACACCAGGTTTCACCAGTTCTTCAACAAGTTCATCACTCCGTGGATTCTGAATAAGAAGTTCTTCGTTCCGAAAAAACTGACCGAAGGCAAGGAATACCTGCAAGTTGGTTGTGGCTACAATGTTTATGATGATTTCATCAACACCGATATTGAGTGGAAACCGAACGTGATCCCGTGGGATATTTCCACCATCAAACAGGACAATTACCCGATTGCGAGCAACTCGCTACAGGGAATTTACACCGAACATTGCTTGGAACACATTCCATTTCAATCCACCAAAGACAACCTGCGGGAATTCTATCGCATATTGAAACCTGGCGGAACATTACGCATCGCTGTTCCTGACGGAGAACTGTTCATCGACCTCTACAACAAACATCGCCAAGGCGAGAAAGTGAAGATCCCGTGTCCAGACGACCGACCTGAACCAACCCCAATGATCAGCATCAACCGCATCGCGCGCAGTCACGGGCACTTGTTCATGTACGATTTCGAAACGTTTAAATACTTGCTTGAAGAGGTTGGTTTCAAGGATGTGAAAAAGGAAACGTTCCGTAGTGGTCGCGACCCGAAACTGCTGGTCGACAGCGAGCTCAGAGAAGACGAATCGCTCTACGTGGAAGCCACCAAGTAGCTGGTCGAATTTTCTCAGATTTTCATCCAGTTGTCAAATCGTTTGCCGTTAAAACCCGTGTGGTGTTTATCTTGTTGCCATGATTGAGATGCTCCGCACGCCTGATGAGCGTTTTTATGGCTTGCCTGGTTATCCGTACGACCCGCATTACGTGGAAATTAATGGAGGCCGATTTCATTATTTGGATGAAGGCCAAGGCGAGGTTATCCTTTGTCTGCACGGGCATCCGACCTGGAGTTACTCTTATCGGAAATTAATTCCCCTCCTGAAGAAAAACTATCGTGTCATTGCTCCAGACCTGTTCGGTTTCGGACGCTCCGACAAGTTCACGCGGCAAAAGGACTATTCCTTTTACATGCACTACCGCACATTGATCCGATTCATCGAAAAAACAGAACTTAAGGACATTACGTTGGTGGTTCAGGATTGGGGTGGACTGCTGGGGCTAAGTGTTCTCGGCAAATACCCTGAACTGTTCAAACGGGTGGTTTTTATGAATACCTCGGTTCCTATCGGTGAAGAGCGTGTTTCTCTCAAGTTCCGTTTGTGGCGGTTATTTGCACGGCTCTATCCGAATTTTCCTGTTCGAAATGTGATAAAATGGGGTACGTACCGAACCCCACAATTGCAGGCTTTGGGAGGTTACGAAGCACCTTTTCCTGATGAAAAGTACAAGGCCGCCTTGCGAATAACACCCAGTTTGGTGCCAACAGGCTCATCTGACGATGGCGTACGCCAATTGAAACGTGCCCGCAAAGTGCTTTCCGCTTGGGACAAACCTGCCATTGTCATGTTCTCCGACAGCGACCACGTGAACCGTGGAGCCGACAAGTGGTTCCGAGAGAATGTTCCGACCGTGAAAAATGAGCCTGAGATCATCATTGAGCGCGCGGGTCACTTTCTTACCGAAGACCGCGGCAAGGAAATTGCCGACCACATCCACGATTTTATTGTACGCTCGAATGCTCGGGAACGTGGAGGAACGGTTGAGCTACCTCTGGCGACAAAGAAGTCAAAAGACCGAGAGCGGTACTGATGCTGCGAACGTTTTCGAACGTCAACATCAACTTGTCATTCTTTTGGCGCATTACCACTTTTTGAGGGTTGTTCTTCACAAAATCAAGCACCCGCGTAAACTCAGAACCTTGGTAGTAACCACTTTCGGGGTCGGAAACGAAATAGCAGACCAAGCGGTCGTTCTTCAGAATGAGTTTCTCAAACCCGATGGCTTTCGCGATCCATCGCAAGCGGATGGTCTCGATCAACTGCTGACCTTGCTTCGGAATGGTTCCGAAACGGTCCTTCAACCGCGTTTCAAAGTCAGCCAATTGTTGCGCATTCTCGGTATCATCCAACTCACGATAAAGCGCCAAACGCTCAGCAATGCTGTTCACGTACGAATCGGGCAATAGAATCTCCAGATCCGTATCGATCTGACAATCCTGAACAAACGCACGCGGCTTCTCGTCTTTGAACAGTTCCTTGAACTCGGTTTCCTTCAATTCCTGAACGGCCTCATCCAAAATCTTGTGGTACATCTCAATGCCAATATCGCTGATGAAACCGCTTTGCTCTGCACCCAGCAGGTTTCCAGCTCCGCGAATGTCAAGATCGCGCATGGCGATATTGAATCCACTTCCGAGGTCGGAGAATTCCGAGATCGCTTTCAGACGCTTCTTCGCCTCTGGCGTGAGCATGGTCATCGGTGGCGCCAACAGATAGCAGAACGCTTTCTTGTTGGAACGTCCAACGCGCCCGCGCATCTGATGCAGATCGCTCAGCCCGAAATGGTTGGCGTTATTGATGATGATGGTGTTTGCGTTCGAAATATCCAGTCCGCTCTCGATGATGGTGGTGGCCACAAGCACATCATATTCGCCATCCATGAAACGCATCATGGTGTCTTCCAACTTGGCGGGTTCCATCTGCCCGTGGCCGATGCAAACACGCACATCTGGGCAAAGCCGCCCGATCATTCCAGCCACTTCCTTAATGTTCTCCACGCGGTTGTTCACGAAGAACACCTGTCCGCCACGGCTCACTTCATACATCACCGCATCGCGGATGAGTTCTTCGTTGAAGGTGTGCAACTCCGTGATGACAGGATAGCGATTCGGTGGTGGTGTATTGATGACGGAAAGGTCGCGCGCGCCCATTAATGAGAACTGCAGCGTTCGTGGAATGGGCGTTGCGGTGAGGGTGAGCGTATCCACATTCACCTTCATTTTCTTGAGCTTGTCCTTCACCGCCACACCGAACTTCTGTTCCTCATCAATAATGAGCAGTCCAAGGTCCTTGAACTTCACATCCTTGCCTACAATTCTGTGTGTGCCAACGAGAATATCTACTTGGCCTTCGGCCAGTTTTTTCAGCGTATCGGTCTGCTGTTTGCGGGTTTTAAAGCGGTTGATGTAATCGACCGTGCATGGGAATTCCTTCAAACGTTCGCGAAAAGTGCGCGCATGCTGCAACGCTAAAATGGTGGTCGGAACGAGGACAGCCACCTGCTTTCCATCGGCCACAGCTTTAAATGCTGCGCGAATGGCCACTTCCGTTTTCCCGAATCCGACATCTCCGCAAATGAGGCGGTCCATCGGGTATTCCTTCTCCATATCGGCCTTGAGCGCGGCCGTTGCTTTCTCCTGATCAGGCGTGTCCTCATAAATGAACGAAGCCTCCAGCTCGGTCTGCAAATACGTATCCGGAGCAAAGGCAAAACCCTTTTGCGCTCTGCGCTGCGCATAGAGTTTTATTAGGTCTTTCGCAATGTCTTTGACCTGCTTCTTGGTCTTCGCCTTCAGGTTTTTCCAAGCAGGCGAACCGAGCTTGTTGACCTTCGGCTCATCTCCTTCCTTACCCGAATATTTGCTGATGCGATGCAGCGAATGAATGCTGACATACAGAATATCGTTGTCGCGATAGACCAAACGGATGGTCTCCTGCAATTTGCCGTTCACATCGATCTTCTCCAGCCCCGCGAATTTGCCTACTCCATGGTCGATGTGCGTTACATAATCGCCTGGATTCAGACCTGAAAGCTCCTTCAGCGTAAGTGCCTGTTTACCGCGTTTGTAACCTTCGCGCAAGCGGAAACGATGGTAACGCTCAAATATCTGGTGATCGGTGAAGCACGCCAATTTCAGTTCGTGGTTGACAAACCCTTGATGGACTGAAATGAGCATGGACGTGAAGAACGGTTTCTCCACACGCACGCCAGACGGCAACGGAAGGTCTTCGAAAATCGAATGCAAACGCTCCACCTGTCCGGGATTATCCACCAGAAGAACATTCCTATAACCATTCTTCTTGTTGTCGATAAGAATCTGTTGCAGCAGCTTGAAATCCTTGTTCACCGCAGGTTGTGGCGCCATATCGAACACAACTTCGGTGGAATTACGGTAATAGTTCCTCGGACCGAACTCCACCACACGATAAGCGTCCAAGGTGCTCAGAATCTCTTCCGAACTCACGTATTTCTCTTCCGGTTTACTGCGCCCAACCGTACTGTTCAGTTGCAGATAGGCCGATTTTGCTTCCTTCAATTCCACATCCACACTCAGCTTCAACTCCTCAATATCTTCCGACCAAACGGTGGTTTTTGAAGAGAGAAACTCGAAGAAGGAGACGCGCTCAGAAAGCAGCACTTCGTCCTGAACGTTGGGAACAATGGTTGCTTTTCGAAGTGATTTTACCGACAGCTGTTCGGCTGGATCGAACGCGCGAATGCTATCCACCTCATCACCAAAAAGTTCGATTCTGTACGGCAATTCCTGCGCAAACGAGAACACGTCCACAATGCCTCCACGAATAGCGAACTGACCTGGTTCGTATACCTGATCAACACGCTCGAAGTGGTATTCGTGCAGCATTTCGTTGAAGAAATCGAGGTCGAGGTCTTCGCCAACGCCAACCGAGAATGTGCTCTTACGCAGCACTTTCTTTGAAATGACCTTCTCTGCCAACGCCTTAGAATAGGTGACAATGACCTGTTGCGAAGTACTCGCCTGGAGCGCATTCAGCACTTCACCGCGTTGGATGACATTGCTATTGTCTGTCTCTTCCAACTCGTACGCACGTCTGTACGACATCGGATAAAAAAGCACCTTCTTTTTACCAACGAGCTGTTCAAGGTCGCTTAGGAAATAGGCGGCCTCTTCCCTATCCGTCAGCACAAAAATGTGATGATCGGAGGTCTTTTTGATGACCTCTGCAGCTACAAAAGCGTGGCCCGAACCCGCAGTTCCGCGCATGCGAACTTTGGCGGCATCGCTTTTCACGGCCGCTGTCAGTTCTGCTATTTTGCTTGACGAGTCGAATAGCCCGACAAGCTCTTCCTTGGTCATTTACGCTTGGGTTTCCGCTATTCTGGTGAATGCTCGGCCATGAACTCCATCGCCTTTTTCACCATGTTTTCCGAACCCACAAAAAGTGGTGTTCGTTGATGCAATGAGGTCGGTTGAATATCGAGAATGCGCTTGTGTCCGTTTGTGGCAATTCCGCCTGCTTGTTCGATCAGAAATGCCATCGGGTTTGCCTCGTACAACAGACGCAATTTGCCGTTTGGCGATGACGTGGTTGTAGGATAGATGTACACGCCACCTTTGATGAGGTTTCTATGGAAATCTGCCACCAACGAACCGATGTAACGAGAAGTGTACGGTCTGTTTGTTGCGGGATCTTCCACTTGGCAGTACTTGATGTATCTCTTCACTCCTTCAGGGAAATGAACATAGTTCCCTTCGTTAATGCTGTAGATCTTTCCGTCTTTCGGAATCTTCATGTTCGGGTGCGACAGGAAGAACGCCCCGATGGATGGATCGAGTGTGAAGCCGTTCACGCCATTGCCTGTGGTGTACACCATCATGGTGCTGGATCCGTAGATCACATAACCGGCAGCCACTTGCTCGGTCCCTTTCTGCATGAAATCTTCAAATGTGGCCGGACCCGATTCTGACTTTCTTCGATAAATCGAGAAAATGGTTCCGATGGAAACGTTCACATCAATGTTCGAAGAACCGTCCAGCGGATCGATGGCCACAACATATTGCCCATCTACCGAATACCCTGAATTGAACTCGATGACGCCTTCGTTCTCCTCCGATGCCAATCCGCAAACTTCACCACGGTCCTTCAACGCCCGGATGAACTCGTCATTGGCATAAACGTCCAATTTCTTCTGCGCTTCGCCTTGCACATTCTCAGCACCCGCATCACCGAGGATCTCCTCCATCAATCCTGCTTTGTTCACTTCGCGGTTTACCACGCGCGCGGCCAGACCGATGGCACTCAGCAATCGCGACAGTTCGCCTTTGGCATATTTGAAATCATCCTGTTTCTCTACAATGAACTCACCAAGCGACTTTCCCTTATACATTTTATTCTCTCGAATTATCTGAAAATGAAAGACCTGCATGAAGCAGGCCTTATGAATCTTTATTTTATCTCGGTTAGAGCTTCATGATATAAGCCAACTTGAAGAAGCGTCTGTCTGGAGCTACGGTTGTACCCGCATCCACATTGACGTAGAAACCTGGTACAGCTGCCGTTCCTGGATTCTCAGCTGAACTTGCCACCGAAATGATAAACTTGTCTGTAAGGTCTGGCGTTCCGTTGGCTCCGTTGCAAAGTGCCCATCCGGAAGGAATGGAAGCTATAGTACCCGACCACATGATAATGCCTCCGGTAGGTACATTACTGTTACTGTTCTGCGTTCCAATGGTAAGTTCAACCCACTGACCTGACACGGGTGGTGATTGAACTGGCGTGTCCCATTTATAGTACATGAACTTTCCAAGATCCGTATCAAAAACCAAGAGACCATTGGGCAGGTTTCCATTGTAATCCGAGTACATCTGATTCCTCAGAACAGTATTGGCAAATGGAAGTCGGATTCCCTTGGACGGATTACCGGACAACTGACCATTCTCGTTATTGACATCCAAAATTGCAGCAGGATGCGGGGTTGTCGTACCTATACCCACGTTATCGGTCTGTGCAAAAAGTTGGTTCAGACTGAAGACGGAAACAGCCATCATCAACATTCTCAGTCTCTTGAAATTCATCATAATTGAGTCTATTGGTTGGGTCGAAAAAGAACGTTTTGAGGTCGCTTTTTTGGACGGTTAAAGATAGGTTTCTTTTTAAAACGCCATCCGCCTCGCGAGCCATCTTCTACAAAGCATCAATCCCTACTTTTGCCGAATGATCTCTGCGGAATCCATTACCATTCGGAAAGGGCGGAAAGAAGACGTTCCGGCCGTTTTCAAACTCATCAAGGAACTGGCCTTGTACGAGAAAGCACCAGAACAGGTGACGCTCACATTGGATGAGTTGGAAAATGATGGCTTTGGGGAGAATGCGATCTACGGATTGTTTGTAGCGGAAGCAGAAAATGGAATCGTGGGCATTGCTCTTTTCTACGAGAAATACTCCACGTGGACGGGTCGTTGCGTCTTCTTGGAAGACATCATCGTCACCGAAAATCAGCGCGGAAAAGGAATTGGTCATGAGCTTTTTGAAGCGGTGGTCGGAGTAGCAAAGGAGCGGAACTCTGCACGGATGGAATGGCAGGTTTTGGATTGGAATGAACCCGCCATCAACTTTTACAGGAAATACAACGCCACGCTTGATGGCGAATGGCTGAACGGGAAACTGACCCGCGAACAGATCCGGAAATTCAAATAAGTATGAAGGTTTTCAAATTCGGTGGAGCTTCGGTGAAGGATGCTCCGAGTGTACGCAACGTGCATCAGATCATTTCCCGTTTCAACGACCAACCGTTGGTGGTGGTGATTTCTGCCATGGGCAAAACCACCAACAAATTGGAGGCGCTTGTAAACGCATATTACGACAAGCAACCGACCGAGCCACTTTTGGAAGACCTGAGAACCTGCCATGGCGATATTGCGCGTGAACTTTTTGGTGATGCGGTCGGACCCGTTCTGAGCGACATCGACAACACATTGGTTGAGGTGGAATGGGCGTTGGACGACCCCGAAGGTTTGGACCGTCATTTTCAGTACGACCAGATCGTTTCGATTGGCGAAATGCTCTCGACCAAGATCATTTCGGCTTACCTGAAACACATGGGGCTGGCCAATTCGTGGGTTGATGCGCGCGATCTTATCCGTACCGACAACAACTATCAGGATGCCAAGATCGAGTGGGAAAGCACGGAGCAGATGACCAATGCGCGAATCGGTGAAGCCATGAAAGATGCTTCGGTCGTCATCACGCAAGGTTTTATTGGCGGAACAAGCGAGAACTTCACCACTACGTTGGGTCGCGAGGGTTCTGACTTCACCGCGGCCATTCTGGCGTATTGCCTGAAGGCGGAAAGTGTGACCATTTGGAAGGACGTTCCCGGTGTGTTGAATGCCGACCCGAAATACTACGACAACACGGTTCTCATTCCAGAGATGTCCTTTTTCGATGCGATGGAGTTGGCCTATTTCGGAACCAGTGTTATCCACCCGAAAACCATAAAACCGCTACAGAACGCAAATATTCCACTGTATGTGAGATCATTTGTTGACCCTGATGCGCCTGGAACAGTGGTTTCGAACAAGGAGAATCTGAAGATCATTCCTTCGTTCATTGTGAAACCGAACCAAGTGTTGGTCTCCATCACCCCGAAAGACTATTCCTTCGTGACCGAGGTGCATTTCACAAACATCTACACGGTTCTCAGTGACATCCGAATGAAAGCGAACTGTGCACAGAATTCAGCCGTCAATTTCTCGTTCAGCACCAATAACGACCCAGTAAAACTGAAAGCATTACAGGAGCGATTGAGAGACGAATATGAGGTTGACCTGATCGAAGATGCGGAACTCGTTACCATCCGCTACTATGATGACGAGACCATTGCCCGAACGACCCAAGGAATGAATGTGCTGCTCGATCATCGAACCGCCACTTCAGCGCAGTTGGTGGTGAAGTAATCAATGAACAGGCGAAAACGCAGTCTGGATCTTATCTGCCAGCACATGCGCCAACTTGGCGTTGCTTTCCTGCGTCCAACCTGCAACGTGCGGTGTAAGGATTACTTTGGGTGAGTCGATGAGGTATTGAAGAGACGCTGGAATTTCCTCATTCTCAATCTGTTCGAAATTGAATTTCTCGTATTCCAACACATCCAAACAGGCTCCGAGCACTTTGCCGCTTTCAATGGCACGGACCAACGCATCGGTATCTACCACCGAACCACGCGAAGTGTTGATGAGATAAATGGGATAGTTCAGTTTCTCGAAGAATGTATCGTTGATCATGTGGTGCGTTTCATCCGTCAGCGGCACGTGAAGCGAAACCACTTCTGCCTCCTGAATGATGCTTTCCATGTTGGTCTCGATCACCAGATCGTCTGAAAAACCCTTCTTGAATTTATCGTGCGCGTACATCAGCACACCGAAACCTGCCAAGCGTTTGGCAAACGCCATTCCTGTGTTTCCGTAGCCGATGATTCCGACCGTTCTGCCAAGCAACTCCACTCCACGGTTCTCCTCGCGCAGCCAAAGACCTTTACGAACTTCTCTATCGGCAGTATTCATCTTATTGAAAAGTGCAAGCAGCATGCCTATCGCGTGTTCTGCCACCGCATCGCGATTGCCTTCAGGCGCGTTGAAGCATTGAATGCCCAACATCTTCGCATGTTCCACATCAATGTTCTCCATTCCTGCGCCCGAGCGCGCAATGAAACGGAGGTTTTTGGCAGCATCCAAAAGTTCTTTATCCAGTTTGATGCGGCTGCGGATGACAACGCCTTCATAGTTGGAAATGCGTTCCAACACTTCCTGCCGTGTCAGCTTAGAGCCATCCTCGCATTCATAATCCATGCGCGTGAGGTGAGAGGCCAAATGTTCGTGAACCGTATCGAGAAAGAGGACGCGCATCAGAGGCCGAAATTAGAACTTACCGCGCATCAAAGAAAGGTCATTCCATACATCACACGGGCAATCAGGAAATAGAAGAACAGCCCGATAATGTCGTTGGTAGTGGTAATGAACGGCCCTGTGGCCAAAGCGGGGTCAATTTTCATTCTGTGCAACGTGAGCGGTATGAACGTACCGAATGCCGCAGCAAACAGAATAACGGTCAAAAGTGACGCACCAATGGTCAAGCTCAGCGCCAACGGATAATGGAAAACCATGCTGTAAACGAGCAAAACAGCGGCACAGGCCACACCATTCAGCAGACCGACCATCAGCTCTTTCAGAATCCGCTTGATCATACTGTCCTTGCTCAACGTGTTGTTGGCCAAACCTTGCACGATCAATGCAGAGGACTGAATGCCCACGTTTCCGCCCATGGCGACAACCAGCGGAATGAAAAATGCCATCTGCGGATTGACCTGCAATTCATCCTCATAATTGGAAATGACCATCGAGCCGATGATTCCACCGAACATGGCCACAAGCAGCCAAGGCAAACGCGCGCGACTGATGACCCACACGTTATCGGTGGTTTCGATGTTCTCCGAAATACCCGAAAGCATCTGGTAATCCTTCGAGGTTTCTTCACGCACCACATCCATTACGTCATCCACGGTAATACGGCCTAAAAGTCTTTTTTGTTCATCCACGACAGGAACAACAACAAGGTCATATTTCTCCATGAATTTGGCCACATCTTCGGCCTTCATGTTCGCATCTACCGAGAGGATGCTGTCTTTGTAAATGTCTTTGATGAGTGCGCGAGTAGAACTCAGAAGCATCTTCTTGAGCGAAACAATTCCCATCAACATACCATTGTCATCCACCACGTAAACGGTGAAGACCTGATCCACATCTTCGGCCTGTTTGCGCATTTCGCGCACGCATTGCACCACGGGCCAATTGATGTTTACCTTGATAAGCTCCTTGGCCATGATACCACCGGCCGAGTCCTCATCATACGCGAGGAGATCGGCAATGTCGCTGGCCTGCTCCGAATCATCAACGTGTGAGAGAACTTCTTCCTGTCGATCTTCAGGAAGCTCCGCGATAAGGTCGGCCGCATCATCGGTGTCAAGTTGATCGACATACTCAGCGATCTCGTAATCGGAAAGAGATGCAAGAAACCGCTCCCGAACGTCCTCATCCAATTCCATGAGCACTTCCGACCCGAGCTCATCTTCCAGCAATTTGAAAATGAACTGCGCTTCTTGGAGGTTGACCTCGTCAAGAATTTCGGCTATGTCGGCTGGGTATAGTTCTCCTACTTTGGCAGAAACGGTGTCTCTGTCAAACCTTGCAATGTCCTCTTTGAGTATCTCGAGGAATTCGTTCGTCAGCTGGAACTGCATTGCTCAAAGGCGTAGGTATTCGTTCAACTTAGCTCGCGCGATCAGTCGGCCAAACACTTCGTGATCTGAACAAAATCTTCAACAGAAAGGCGCTCGGCCCGCAATGTCAGAAGATGCTCATCTGGAGCGGCCGCAAAAGTAAGGGATCTGAACGCATTCCTCAAGGTCTTGCGCCTTTGATTGAACGCGGTCTTCACCACCATCTTGAATTTCGCCTCATCGCAATCCAATTTTTCGGTAGCGTTCCGCTTGAGGCGGATAACAGCCGAATTGACTTTTGGCGGAGGCAAAAACACGCCCGGTGGAACGGTGAAAAGATATTCCACATCGTAATATGCTTGGATGAGTACGCTTAGAATTCCGTAGGTTTTAGAACCGGGCGGTGCCACAATTCGGTCTGCTACTTCCTTCTGGATCATTCCCACAACTTCAGGAACGTGGTTTCGATTGTCTAAAACCTTGAAGAAAATCTGCGATGAGATGTTATACGGAAAGTTGCCGATGATACACAACGGTTCCTGCGTGATCGATTTCAGGTCAAGCGCAAGAAAGTCGCCCTCTATTAGATTTGGTATCAGTTTCGGGTAGTGCTGATGGAGATAAACCACCGATTCGGTGTCCATTTCCACCGCATGCACATCAAGGTCTTTTTCCAAAAGGAATTGCGTGAGAACACCTGTTCCCGGACCGACCTCCAACACGCTTTTATAGCCACCGAAACCCGTTAGCGCATCGGCAATCTTGGCCGCGATGTTCTGGTCCTTTAGAAAATGCTGACCGAGGTGTTTCTTGGCTCTGACCAATGGTTACGAAACGTTAGTTCAACGGAGTTAATTACGAATTGATGCGAACTTAGCAAAGCGTTTTCATCGAACAAAGTGAGATAATATGAGGAATTATGGAACCGCAAAGGGGATAAGTTGCCGCAAAAAGTCCCCCTTTGGGGGAATCAGGGGGTTTCTACCGTTTCGAGCAAGGTTCTGAAAGCCACAAACTTTCCTTCAAATTTCTTGGTATGATCGGCCTGAAGTCGCGCAGCATGGTCTCGTTGATATTCTTCCAGATCATCCATGTTCTTACACAGATATTGAATGGAATACGTGATTCCGCCCTGATCGTCCACCAATACCCGCGCAAACCGGTTCTCCAGAAAATAACCTGTTGCCATCACATCAGGAATGTGCACATCGCGCATCCATTTCACCCATTCGTCATGCGCTGCGTGGTCAATATTTACGGTTACGTTGTAGATGATCATTGGGAAAATTGAAATAGGAAAAACGGAAACGTGAAAAACGGGAATTAGTCTTTAACGAATATGTAAATGATCTCACGACCGCCCGTTGGGCTTCCTCCTGAGTAAATGTTTCCTGAAGAAGCTACCGCGAATGTAGAACTGGTGGAGCTTTCAAGTTCATAACCTTCTTTGATAAGTTCTGTGAAAACCTCAATAACCTTTTGATTGTCTGACATAATCGCTTCGTTCATACCAGTATCCAAGTATCGTTGCTCAAGCTCAATGACCTTTCCAGATTCACCTGGTTTGCTTACAATTAATCTTTGCTCGGAAGTTTTCTTAATTCCAAGCCAGTTGATATGACGGACAATGGCTACAGACTTTTCTTGAGCGAACACACCAGAAAAACAAATTGTGGCAAGAATTGTAAAAAGCAGCTTTTTCATGGGAAAATAGTTTTGTAGTTAGTCTTCCGAAAATAGAGGTTTTGCACGGACGCTCAGCGTTAGGGATGGAAGCGACATCCTTTTTTGCCTAAGCAAAAAAGATACAGCGAACAGCCCGACCATGCCATCCGCGTGGAAACGCCCAAACTCAATTCAGCAAATCGCCACGCAAACTTCGGTAGCGCTTTCTGGCCTCAACGGTGTAAAGGCTTCCCGGATAATGGAGAAGCAGTTCCTGATAGTACTCCATTGCCTTGGATGTATCATTCAGTCGCGTTTCATAGAGTTGAGCCATGCGGTACACGGCATCGTCTGCCAACAGATCGGTCGGGTATTGCTCCCAGACCTTGTGGTAGTTTTCCTGCGCCAACTGATAATCGCCTTCCTTCTCGGCTATCTGCGCGCGTTTAAATAGAATATCATCTTGTAAACTGTGGCCAGGATAGAATTCCTCGATGCTATCCAACGCCATTTTCGCGCTATCGAGCTTGTTCTGATAAAGCAGCAGGTCGGCACGGGCAAATGTGCTTAGAGCCCCGTAGGTCGTGTCCATGTACGAGTTGTCCTGTATTAGCATGGCGAGATAAAGCGCATCGTTGGCAATGAAATCGCTGGTAGCAGCTTTTAGCACATTGAGCTGTGCCTGCGCCCAATCGAACTGGCCCGTATAATACGCCAACTTGGCATTTTTGAGTTTGGCCATACGGCCGATGTCGCTGGTCTTGAACATCTTTTCTGCCTGCGAATAAAGCAGCGTGGTTTCCCAAACCTCACCCGTAAAAAGCAGCGCATCCGCCAGTTGAATCTTGGCATTGGCAAGGTCTTCCTTGTTGATTCCAGGAAGTTCGATCACCTCATACAGCAGATCGATGCCTTTCTGCGTATCGTGCATGTAAAAGGTGTAGAGCTCCGCCAGATTCATCATCATCTGCGCCACATTTCCATTGCGACCGAATTCTTCCAACGTACTCAGGAACGTCTTTTCCAATTCGGCCAATTCCTGTTCTGTGTAATCACCACCCGAGATCGCCTTCTCGTAAAGTGTGTTCACGAGGTCTTTCTTGCAGCTGAGGTAATAGTAGTTGTCGCGACCTTTTTTGATGACGTATTCGTACGCTTCAATGGCAATATCATAAGCTTCATTGGCACGACAGATGTGCGCGAAATGAACCACGCGAGAACCATCCTCGCGATTGCGTCTGTCCAGTGCTTTGGCCTGCGCAAATGCCTGTCGGAACTTCTTCTGCTGTTCGAAATGCCAGATAAGCAGCTCGGGAAAAATGTCGCGTTGCGGCTGCCGCTGAATTCTCGCGATCACGGCTTCCTCAAAATACTCTTGCTTGGTGCCTGTCTGATCAGCCGCAAAAATGTCCAAAAGGTCGGTGCGCACTTTTGTGATCTGCGATTCGTCCTCGGCCAGCGCATCCAAATACTCCTCCACCGCCAAATCGAATTTTCCTAAACGGTTGTACGCGTTCGCCAACTCGAAATGATACCCGTAAAGTCCGTTCAGCAA
Organism: Flavobacteriales bacterium; assembly: GCA_016124845.1. NCBI lineage: Bacteria > Pseudomonadati > Bacteroidota > Flavobacteriia > Flavobacteriales > Flavobacteriales bacterium. The sequence continues at coordinate 42,849 of WGMW01000030.1, read as the reverse complement.
CTTACGGCCCTTCTCGTACGTGCGAACCACATATTCCAACTCGTTCTTATCCACGAACGCTTCGGCCAACGCATCAATTTGTCGTTGAAAAGGTGGCAATTCCTGAATAGCTTTCATATAAGCCTGTTCTGCCGCTTTTTCATCTCCAGCCGCTTTGTGCACATAGCCCAACTGAACGTACAGCACAGGGTTTGCCTCCCGTTTGATGCGCTTCTCCACCGTCTTTTCTGCCTCCGAGAAGTTCTCCAACTTCAGCAGACAGTCGATGTAATACTGAAAGAAGAACTCATCGCCATAGCGTTTGAACAGTTTCTGGTAATAAACCTCTGCTTTTTCGTACTCCCCGTTCTTGAAGTATTGCGCGGCCAACTGTTCGTCCGTGTCGGTCTGGGCAGATAGTTGGGTTGAGAAAGAAAAAATGAGAAGTAGCAGAAAGAACGACCTCCCCCACCCCCTCCTTTCCAGGAGGGGAGCTCGTAGCTTCCGTAACCTTTCAACCTTATCTCTTATCAACTTCATTAACGGTATTCGGTAACGCGATTATGAAACGGTCTATTTCGTCTTTTAGTTCAGCGTAGGTTTTGAAACATCCGTTCAACTCGGCAACTACTTGTTCCGCACCATCATTCAGGCTTTCCACATACAGGAATTCCTGCTCAATATAGCTGTTTACGCTGTCCTTGCTGGCACGACCTTCCTTCAGATCCGTTTTCAAATTATAGAGCTGATTCCGTGACTGAAGAACCTCGGCATCGATCAACTCCTTTCTATCAAGGCAACTTTGAAGATGTTCGTTCAGGGAACAGAAATCGACCAAACGCTGCGCTTGATCCATTTCGAGGGTATCGGTCAGTTCGTTCTGAATCTTCTGACACTTCTCGGCAACATCTTTTCTGTACTGCTTGATCAATCTGGCATCGATCTGTTCCGAAACATTCTCCACATTGGACAGCACGCCTATTAGGCTGTCGGTTGCGGCTATTTCAGCCGTGAAATCCGTTCGGCAACTTCCGAACATCAGCAATGTCATTCCGATCGACCACGCTTTGGCGTGGGAGCAGAGGAATCTAAGCCAATCGGGCAAAGATGTCTCGGCTACGGAAACTCCGCTCGACATGACATTCAAAAATCTCATTCGATCCGTTCGAAACCTGTGTACCTGTGTAGCACTTCTGGAATGTTGATTCCGTTGTCAGTCTGATTGTTTTCCAAGAGTGCAGCCATAATTCGAGGCAATGCCAAGGCGCTTCCATTCAGCGTGTGTACCAATTGTGGTTTGTCGTTTCCGCTTCGGTAACGGCACTTCAATCGGTTCGCTTGGAAGGTCTCGAAGTTTGAAATGGAACTCACCTCCAACCAACGGTCCTGGCCGCCAGACCAAACTTCCATATCGAACGTCAGCGCAGATGTAAATCCAAGGTCACCACCACACAAACGAAGCACGCGATAATGCAAACCAAGTTTGTCGAGCAACCCTTGCACATGCGCCACCATCGTTTCAAGCACATCATAACTGGTGCTTGGCTCCACGATCTGAACAATTTCAACCTTATCGAACTGATGCAAACGGTTCAGACCTTTCACATCCTTTCCGTAAGAACCGGCCTCTCTACGGAAACAGGGAGAATAGGCCGTGAGTTTTTTCGGAAGTTCATCCGAAGTTAGAATAACATCTCTGAAAATGTTTGTCAGCGGCACTTCCGCAGTTGGAATCATATAAAGATCATCCAACTGCATGTGGTACATCTGACCTTCCTTATCTGGCAACTGTCCAGTGCCGTAACCGGATGCTTCGTTCACCACAAACGGTGGAATGAACTCCGTGTAACCAGCCGCGCGGGCCTCATCCAAGAAGAAGTTGATCAATGCTCGCTGAAGTTGCGCGCCTTTACCGACATACAGAGGAAATCCAGCACCTGTGATCTTCGCGCCAAGTTCGAAGTCGATCAGGTTGTACTTCTTCACCAGATCCCAGTGAGGTTCAACCTCTCCAGCAAATTCTGGTTTTGTACCATGCGTGGAAACAACCTCATTGTCTGTATCCGACTTTCCTTTCGGTACACTCGCATGTGGCAAATTGGGTAAGTGATACAACAGCTCATTGAGCTCATTCTGCACTTCGTGCATAGCGTTCTGCAGCTCAGATGCACGTTCTTTCAGTTCGCCTGCTTTGGCCTTTGCAGCATTGGCCTCGTCTGCTTTTCCCTGCTTGAAAAGTCCACCGATTTCTTTCGCCAACTGATTGGATTCAGCCAATGTGCTATCCAACTCCGTTTGCGTAGCTCTTCGCTTGTTGTCCAGAGAAATGACACTGTCGATCGCTTCGGTGGCATCAAAACCCCTAACCGCCAAACGGGCGATCACTTCCTCTCTATTCTCGTTGATGTAATGTGTCTGTAGCATAATGCTCGTAAAGGTCTTTAATCTTTAATGAAATGAAGTAGCCACAGATGCACAGATTTTCTCAGATTTCTCGGAAATACTCATCTGTGAAATAATCCGTGTGAATCTGTGCATCTGTGGCGATAAAATGTTCATCGACTTTCGGAAACAAAAAATCCCTTGAACCGAAGCACAAGGGATTCCTGTATAATGCGTTTCGGCTCCTTAGCTTGCAGGAACTACCGATACGAAAGAACGATTGTCTTTTCTTTTTCTGAACTCAACAGTACCATCGGTCAAAGCGAAAAGCGTATGATCTTTACCGATACCTACATTCTCACCTGGGTGATGCTGAGTACCGCGCTGACGCACGATGATGTTTCCTGCAACAGCAGCCTGACCTCCGAAGATCTTCACTCCGAGTCTTTTACTTTCTGATTCACGTCCGTTTTTGGAACTACCGGCTCCTTTTTTGTGTGCCATGGTTGTCTGCTTTTATTCGGATTATTAATTCTTATTCTTCTGATTTGGCCTCAGTTGCTGGAGCCTCCTCTTTTTTCTCAGCCTTTGGCGCAGCTTCTTTCTTCTCAGCTTTTGCAGCACCTTTTGCAGAAATTCCTTCGATTACCAACTCTGTCAATGACTGACGGTGACCGTTCAATTTCTGGTATCCTTTTCTTCTTTTCTTCTTGAATACCTGAACCTTATCGTCTTTCACATGAGCAACGATTTTGGCTGTAACAGTAGCTCCAGCAACAGTTGGTGCTCCAACAGATACTTTTCCACCGTCTTCCAAAAGAAGAACCTTGTCGAAGGTCACTTTAGAACCTTCTTTTCCTTCAACGCGGTGAGCGTAAACTTTTGAGTCTTTCTCAACCTTGAACTGCTGACCAGCTATATCAACGACTGCGTACATCTTGAACAGAATTGTGTTTATCTCCCTAAAATGGGGCTGCAAATTTAGAAAAAGAAGTAATGCTTACAACGCTTGTGCAGAATAATTTGCTCAACGGCCGATATGCAGCAATCTATCAGAGTAAACCTTACCGTTCACCAGTAGTTGTACCAGATACAATCCGTTCGGATCTGAACCAGTCGCAGCATCGAACGTGAAGTTGGCCTGACCAGCGGTCATCGAACCTGCATAAAGCTGCTTCACCTGCTGTCCAAGGCTGTTGAACACGTTCAGTTGCACATCAGCACGCTCATCCAAACTGAACCGGATGTTTGAGGTCCCGTTGGTCGGGTTCGGGTAAATCGTCATGAAGGAAGCATCCCCTTTCTTAACGTCAGCAATTCCCTCCGGATTTACCGGAGCCGTTGGAATTGGTTCTCTCGTATATTGTATGAACGCCAACATCATTTCATCGGAGGTTGTAAGACCGAATGTAATGAACGGTGCCGGTTCGTTCGCATTTCCGGGAATGCGGTACTTGGCCACTTGAATCAATCCATCTTTCTCTGCCACCGGAATCAACTCTCCATAGACTTTATCCAAATACAGGTTGGCCGGATGTTCCCAATCATAATACCCTGCATTGAAGTCGTAAGTGGTGTTGTAAAACCCTTCATACAACTGCTCGCCTTGGCTTCCGTCAGGATTTCGCTTGTAGATGTCGTAATCCGTTCCATACTTGTGGGTATGTGATGACAAGAACCAGATGTAAATGGAATCTGTTGAACTCGGACCGAATGTCGCAGTGTTCGGGAAAGTGACCTCTGTTCCCGAATTCGGAATAAAGATGCTGAGATTGATCAACAGTTCGCTGTGCATCTCAATCAGATCGGGCGAGTTATTGTCCGTTAGGAAATTGACATACGATTCAGCAGCAAGCACAGAATCGCCATTGTAAGCATAGTTGATGAGATGCAGGTTCAGATCCAATACAGAATTTTCATGGATCGGATAGCCCGTTCCCGGAGGTAGGATCGTGCTGTCCGGATCAACCCAACCAACCATGTATTTCGCATCCTGAAACGCATTCTGTACCGTAACTGGACGAAGCCCTTCCGCAATCGTGCTGTCTGTTCCAGGATCGAATTGGAACAACAGGAAGTGATGCGACTCATCATTGAACATTACATCATAGCGAATCACGTTCTCAACGTTCTCATTGAACAGCTTTTCTTTTTTGTAGAACTCCACTTCTTCTCCCGGATCCAAGAAGAAAGGCCCCATGTGCAACTGAAAACCTTCTCCAGGTGCTGGTGGTTCAGGTCTTGGAACACGTGCTTTTCCGAGGCCATGGTAGTAGTTGTACAACGTAGCAGGACTTACCACGTGTCCGGTCTCTGGGGCTCCATGCAAAATCCACTGTCTGATCAACTCCACTTCTTCTTTTTCGAGTGGGCTTCCACCATCAGGCATCGGATTTCCTTCAGAAACATCCATTCCAAACTGATCATCCCAATCTGTGTATGCACACTTATACAGAATGAAACTATTGTGCGGATAACCTGGATCGACCAGTTTATATCCCTTTGCAGCAGCGGCCGGATTGACCGGGGTCACACCCACCAAAGCATCCATCAAAGCAGTTCCGCTTCCACTCAGATCCAACCCCGCACTCGGATTGGCCCCGCTATGGCACCCGGTTGTGCAGTTGCCCTGAAAAATGGCACTTACCTGCTGTAGAGTTGTTGATTGGGAAAATGCAATTGTTGGTAATAACGCCACCAACAGGGCAGAAAGTAATTGTTTCTTCATCACTTATGTTCCTGGAACTATTGACATAAGCCCCAAAGATAGTATGCAAGCCGAACATTTTTGTCATTTAACTGGCTTTTGGACCAAATACACGCCTAACAGAATGATGAGTACTCCGAACAGTTGGTAGAAGTGTATGTTTTCCCCATCTATCACGCCCCACATTACGGCAAATACGGGTACGACATACGTGACCATGGAAGCGAAAAGCGGCCCTCCTGTTTGAATAAGCGTATTGAAAAGCAGCACGGCAAACGAAGTTCCGACAACGGAAAGAACGGTAATGGCCGAGAACGAAACTGGAAACAACTCAGCATCCATTTTCCCGAAAAAATCGGTGAACGACAGGTAAACCAAACACATCGGACCGATCCAAAGAAAAGCCGCTGAAGTAATGAGCGTTGAAGGCATCTTGGGCAGAAACCGTTTTATCATGTTCAGATTGAAAGCATAACACGCACTGGCGATGACCACAAGAACGGCTTCCCAACGAAGGCCTCCGATTCCTTCTGGACCAATGATCAGGATCAAAGCCCCGACCAGACCGACCAACAGCCCAATCACTTGCCTTGTCCACGTTTTAACTTTGAAAAGCAGAACCCCGAAAACGAGCGTGAAAATGGGAACGAGCGAATTGAGCATTCCCACAGGTGCGCTGTCCATGGTTTTCTGCGCGGTAGCGAACAGAATGGCAGGAATTCCGTTGCCGAGCAGCCCAACACTTAGCAGCACCAACCATTCCTGTGGCTTTATCTCGCGGAAACGCGGAACAAGAAATGGCATCGTGACCAGCCAGGCCAAGCTCATGCGGAGTGCCGCTACCTCATTCGGTGCAAAAAGGAGCAACCCTTTCTTCATCAGAATGAACGAACTGCCCCAGATGAATCCGATCAGTAAAAGGAGAAGCCAACTACGGAGCGTGGTGGTTTGCATGCGGCAAAGAAAGTGACAGACAGGGCAATTGTGACCGAGGTCATGAACATTCGGCCTCGGTTAATTGTAACTTTGACGCGAAATGAAATCAACAGCATTATTGGAGGTAGAAGGAATGAGCTGCGGTCATTGTGTGAACGCGGTCAAGAACCTTATCAACGAAGTGGAGGGCGTGGAAACAGCCGAGGTCGATCTGGCCTCGAAGACGGCAACCGTTTCCTTTGAAGCAGATTCAACCTCCACACAAGCAATAATTGACAATATCAATAGTTCAGAAATCTATAAAGCAACACCAAAATGAAAACTCAAATTCTCTCGATAGCGATCATGGCATCAGCAGCGATTTTCATGGGCTGCGGACAAGCAGGAACGGAAGCGTCTCATGAAGAAGAAACGGCCGTTGAAATGATGAAAGTGGAAGATATGCAGACCCCTACGCACTTGGCCGTGAAAATTGACGGCATGATGTGTCCGAGCGGCTGTGCCGCAGCCATCCAAAGCGAGTGCAGCAAACTGGCCGGAATGGGCGAGAGCACCGTCAACTTTGATGAAGGAAAAGGCTACTTCACCTTCGATGCAAGCAAATTGACACAGGCAGATGTGATCAGCTGCATTGAGAAGACCAACGGTGGCGACCATTACACAGTAACCATCGTAGAAGAAGGAGAATCTGTTGAACCTGAATCTGAGGAAGCTGGGGATGAAGTGGAAGCGTTCCGCGTGGTAAAACACGAGGACGAAGCTCACTCGTAAGAACAGACAATGTGAAATTGAAAAAACAGAAAAGGTCGCTGCGAAGCGGCCTTTTTTAATTTCGGACATTATGAAAGAATACCCATTATCGGTCGCAGGCAAAGAGGTGGTCACGGAGAATCACCTGAACGTGCTCGACCCATACAACAACGATATTGTTGCCAAAACCTACTTGGCAGGAAAAGAGGAGCTGGAATTGGCCATCAAAGCCGCTCAAGCGGTACAAAAAGAGCTTTGGGCACTTCCTACGCACGTTCGCGCGAATGCATTGGAGCAGATCTCGGACGAACTGCATGAGCGAAGAGTTGAGTTGGCCAAACTGCTTGCAGCGGAATGCGCCAAACCAATGAAGTACGCACAAGGCGAAATTGATCGCGCAGTGCAGACCTTCAAAATTGCAAGCGAGGAAGCCAAACGATTACCAAGCGAAGTGATACAATTGGACACCACTCCTGCAGGCGAGAACCGCGAAGGCATTGTCAAGTATTTTCCTGTTGGTTTGGTGGCAGGAATCGCGCCTTTCAACTTCCCGATCAACTTGGTGGCGCACAAGATCGCCCCAGCCATTGCTGCGGGCTGTCCCATTATTCTGAAACCCGCCTCTTCCACTCCACTTTCTTCGTTGGAGCTGGTGCGGATCATTGAAAAAACGGCTCTGCCGAAAGGCTCGGTCACGGTGCTGCCGATGAACCGCGAATCGGGCAGTCAGTTGGTGACGGATGAGCGTTTCAAACTGCTCACGTTTACGGGTTCGCCCGAAGTGGGCTGGGAAATGAAAGCACAGGCGGGCAAAAAACGCGTAGTGCTGGAACTGGGCGGAAATGCGGGAGTCATCATCTCCGAAGGAACAGACCTGGATAAGGCATTACCGCGATTGCTGGTCGGAGCGTTTGCGTACTCAGGACAAGTGTGCATTCATGCGCAGCGGTTCTATGTGCACCGTTCGCTGTTCGATGCATTCTGCGAGAAGATGAAAGCGGGAGCCGAGCAACTGAAATGGGGCGACCCATTGAATGCTGAAACAGACATCTCTGCCATGATAGATGAAGCCAACACGCACCGCATGGCCGAATGGCTGAAGGAGGCTACCGATGCGGGAGCCAAGGTAGTTTCGGGCGGATTTGAGAAGGACGGCATCTTCGCGCCCACCATCCTCACGAACGTGAAAAACGAACTGCGCGTTTGCTCGGAAGAGGTTTTCGGCCCCATCATTACCGTTGAGGCGTTTGATGAATTCGAACAGGCCATCGACATGCTGAATAACACGCGGTTCGGATTGCAGGCGGGTGTTTACACCGATAGCATTACCGAAATGAACCTGGCGTTTGAGCGCATTGAATGTGGAGGCGTTATCATAAATGATGTACCGACCTTCCGAGTGGATCAGATGCCGTACGGTGGCATCAAAGACAGCGGCTTTGGCCGCGAAGGATTGAAATACGCCATCTTGGACATGATGGAGCCACGCATTCTGGTGAAGCCGAAATAGCCGTTCAATTCCCAGATCCCGTCAGATAATTATGCTTAAAGCATACTGATCTATGTTTTAAAGTTTGTCTTCTATGTATTAGGCTAAGAACTCTATGCATAGAACATAGATAGGTATGTATTATACATAGATATGTTACCTTTAACCATAGTAATCTATCTATTCTACATAGATATCTATCTTTAAAGCATAGATTTCTATGTTCTAACCATACCTAACTGACACATTTACGCCATGGTGTACAGACGAAAGAAAGAACCGCCTACCTGGAAAACGCGCAACGCCATACCCGAAGGGTTCAATACAGCCCCTATTATTAGAAGCGCCATGCAGAAGACACGCGTCACGCAGGCAGAGATAGCCCGCAGAACGGGCCGAAATCCCAACACGGTAAAAGGGCTGCGCAGGCGCAGAAGCATACAGGCCAGCATTCTGCACGAACTCAGCATTGCCATCGGTGTAGACCTTTTTCGGCCGTTGAGCGACAACTTACCGGAGGAGATAAGGGCCAACCCTGAAAAGGACCGTTTTGAAGCGATGGAAGCCGAAAAACTCAGATTGGAACAGCAGATCGCGGATCTGAAAACCCAACTGGCCGATCAGCGCGAGACCAATGCCTATCTTAAAAAGGCGCTTGACGTGGCGGCCAAGGGGTAGCAGCGCATCAACCTTTGGGTCTTTTCCAATTTTCTGTACTCAATGAGGTGTGGAATACTGCATGTACTACAACCAGTCTCTCATCTTCCATTACAGAAAAGTGTACCATGAAAGGGAACTTCTTCAGCGGCAGACACCTTACTGTTTCGTAACGGTTTTGGAAGAAGGGGTTGAACTCCAATGCGACCAAAAACTCATTGAGCTCTGCCTCAAATTTTTCGCCCAGACCAATCGATTGCTCATCATAATAGTCAACTGCATCTTGAACATCCTGCAACGCAGTTGGGAGGATAATGATCTCAAAACTCACTTCTTCTTGAACGTGATCTGCTTACGCGCCTCTTTCCAAGGAATGGCGTTCTCAGGGTTCTTTTCATATTCGGCCATTCGCTCCCGAACGATGTTCTTCTGCCACTCAGGAATCTCCATTTCCTGCTCCACCTCCAGACCAAGGTTGGCAATGAGCTCCATGATGAACTCGTACTTCTCTTCAGGAACTTTCAAAATGACCTCGCGCATGATGTTGGATTTGCTATCTCAAAGTTAGGGAATCTGGTTCAGTAGCTGATGATGGAATGAGTCACGTCTCTACCGAACAGCAGGGTCGTCAACTTTTTGAAAGTTGACGACCCTGGTCACTCCTGCACGATCCGCAGTGCCTCTACAGGTCGGATGACCTTCCGAACTGGTAGCCACGCAGCAAGCAAGCCGATGGTTCCGACCACGAGGAAGACGTAGAGTACATCCAGCGGCTGAACATCAACAGGATATGCCTGCACAATATAATTTCCGCCTCCATTGAGTTTTACCAACTCAAACTGGATCTGCACGAAACAGACCAGCAATCCGAGCAGTAGTCCGCCCACTGCACCGATCATGGAAATGAACACACCTTCCAGCACAAAAATGCGCTGGATGAGCTGCTCGCTGGCACCCATGCTGCGCAAGATGTTGATGTCTTTTTTCTTTTCGAGGATAAGCATGGTGAGTGAGCCGATCACGTTAAAAATGGAGATCATGAGAATAAACGACAGGATCATGAAAACCGCCCATTTCTCACTCTTCATGATCTTGTATAGGATCTCGTTCTGCTGAAAGCGGTCTTTCACCACATACTTATCACCCAATTTTTCCTGTAGTGCTTCACGAACCGATTCCATATCGGCATCTGAGTTCAGCGCCAATTCAATCGATGAAACACGCCCTTCGTGATCCAACAATTCCCGCGCAAATCGGATGGGCGTGATCACGTAACTCAGATCAAAATCCTGCTGAATGGAGAACACACCCGTTGCGTAAATGTGCTTCACATTGAATGCCTTTGTCGGGTCGATGGTGGCACGTGTTCCTCGTTTTGGCACATACACTTCAAGCGAGTTGATGGGGTCATTCACATTCACACCCAAATGATACGCCACGCCCGCACCAATGATGGCCGAAGGCGCTCCGTTCACGTGCATGGCCGCATCGCCTTTCACCACCATGCTGTCAATGTCGGTGAGTTCTTGGAAATTGTCCGAAACGCCCTTCACACGGGCGAAATACTGCTTATCGCGATAGCGGATGAGGCAGCTTTCTTCCAGCGTTTCCACGTAGCCTTTTACGCCTGGTGTGGCAAGGATCTCATCCAACGGAATGGAAGTCAACTCCATGGTTTTCCCTTCCGCAGGTTTGATGACAACGGGAGCTTCGAACACATTATAAAGCGAGATCACCAGTCCTTCGAACCCGTTGAAAACTGAAAGCACAATGACCATGGCAGCCGTGACCACGGCAACACCGGCCACCGAAATACCCGAAACGATGTTGATCGCGTTGTGCGATTTCTTCGAAAAGAGGTAGCGTCTGGCTATGTGAACGGGAAGGTTCAAGGGTTACGAATTACGAATCTTTTACGAATATGACGAATGTGGTTACACCAACCCACACAACCTGACAGAACTGGATTCGCATATTCGTATTTTTTCATTCGTAATTAGTAACCCTTAATCGCCTTTCAGGAGTTGATCGATGCGCTCAATGTGATCCAACGAATCATCCAAATAGAAAATGAGTTCGGGCGCCACACGCAGTTCGTTGCGTTCGTGCGCCAGGTATTTACGCACTTCCCAAGCCCGTTCCTTGATCAGGTTGAGAACCACCTGCTTATCGGGCACAGCGAAAATGCTGAGGAAAACCTTCGCCACGCCAAGATCAGGACTGACGCGTACCTGTGTCACAGTTATCATTCCGCCTTTGGCGTAAAGGCCAACATTCCGTTGAAAATACGTGCCCAACTCACGTTGGATCACCCTCGAAACCTTCTTCTGTCGTGTGCTTTCCATCCTCGCAAAGGTAGGCATGATGAAACTCCAAATCGGAAATTTGAAAATTCGAAACTGAGCTAACGGCCAATTGCTAAAGGCTTGAAGCTTTCTAAAGGTATATTTGCCGTATGCAGAGCTACTGGAGCATTATTGCGCTTCTGAAAAATTACAAGGGTCAGGTGCTGACCGTGGTCCTGTTCAATATCCTCTCGGTCATCTTCTCGCTGTTCTCGCTTACAATGGTGGTTCCGTTACTTGGTGTGCTGTTCGGTATTCAACCCATCGTTACCGAAAAGCCGACATTCGCGTTCAACCCGAACCATCTCATCGACCTGTTCTATTATGAGGTGAGCAAGCTCATTTTGAACGATGCGGGTGAGATAACGACCGAAGGGCAAATGCATGCGCTGGTGTTCATCTGCGCATTTGTCATCATCACCTTCTTCCTCAAAAACCTGTTCCGATACTTGGCGCTTTACTTCAGCGCACCGCTGAAGAACGGTGTGGTCCGCGATATTCGAAATCGTCTGTATCATAAGGTGTTGAATCTGCCGATCGCCTACTTCTCGGAGGAGAAAAAAGGAGACATCATTGCCAAGATGACGGGCGATGTTCAGGAAGTGGAAACATCCATCATGAGTTCGGTTGAGGTGGTTTTCAAGGAGCCGTTCACCATCATTTTCTTCCTCGGAACATTGGTGGTTTGGAGTCCTCAACTTACGATTTTCGTGCTTATCCTGCTTCCAGTTACTGGACTCGTTATTGGTCGTGTGGGCAAAAGTTTGAAGCGTTCCTCCAAGAAAGTACAGAACCAGATGGGTGTGTTGGTCTCGTCCATGCTGGAGACACTTTCAGGATTGCGCATCATCAAGGCGTTCAACGCGATTGACACTTCGTATGAGAAATTCCAAGCGGAGAACGAGGATTACCTGCGCCAAAAGGTGAAGATGATCCGAAAGCAGTATCTGGCCAGCCCGCTGAGCGAGGTTCTCGGAACCATTGTCATGGTGATGGTGATTTATCGCGGTGGCTCGCTTGTCCTGAATGGAGATGGCCTCACGGCCGATCTTTTCATCGGTTATATTGTTGTTTTCTCGCAGCTCATTCAGCCCTCCAAAGCACTCACATCTTCCATCTATATGATCCAGAAAGGGATGGCTGCCGCAGAAAGAATCGACACGGTCCTGAACGCTTCGGAGACCATCCGTGAAAAGCCGAATGCCATTGGGTTGGAGAAATTCGAGAAAGAGATCGAGTTCAGGAATGTGAGCTTCTCTTACGAGAATGGCGTGAATGTGCTGAAGAACATCAACCTGACGGTGAAACGAGGTCGGACCGTTGCGTTCGTTGGTCCTTCGGGTGCTGGCAAGACTACGTTGGTTGACCTGCTTCCTCGATTCTACGACCCGACTGAAGGTTCGGTTTTCATCGATGGTATTGACATCCGCGATGCAAAGGCATGGGATCTGCGCGCCAAGTTGGGAATCGTGACTCAGGAGGCGATTCTCTTCAATGATACTGTCTTCAACAACATCGCTTTCGGGCTGAAAGGCATCACCGAAGAAGAAGTGATGAACGCGGCCAAAGTGGCCAACGCGCATGATTTCATTTCGCAGATGGATAAAGGTTATCACACCAACATTGGTGAAGATGGCGGCAAGCTTTCGGGCGGACAGCGACAACGCATAAGCATTGCAAGAGCCATTCTCCACAACCCACCGATTCTGATCTTGGATGAGGCAACCTCTGCGCTTGATGCCGAAAGCGAGAAACTGGTTCAGGACGCGCTTTTCAAACTAATGGAAAACCGTACATCGCTGGTGATCGCCCACCGTCTTTCAACCATTCAGTTTGCAGATGAGATCATTGTGATCGATGACGGGAAGATCATCGAGCGTGGTAACCACTTGGGACTGATCGCCCACAACGGGGTTTACAAGAAACTCTACGAAATGCAGGCGTTCGTCTAACGCTTAAAAAGCGGCACCGTACTGCAAGCCTCTCCATACATCACGCTTTTTGCAACGGGTGTGAGTTTGGAAACAAACTCCACGAAAGCCGAGGTTGGAACAGGATACTTGCTACAACCTTTCACAATTACGCGTTCGTCTTGGAATTGAGATAGATTGAGGTTTGAAAGTGCTTCTTGGTAAAGCACGGTTTCCAAGGTTTCGGAAGTTCCCATGACCACTCGTTTTGCAACAGGTTGAAGGTAAGTTGCAGCCAACATGCAAGCCCATTGCGGAACAATGGCATCTGCCGTGCATTCAATATTCACAAATGCATCCTGGTACTCACTCCAATCGAATTCTTTGAGTTGCTGTCGGTAGTCTTTCTCTCGGAGAATAAGTCCTTCAAATAGGAAATCTTTCAGGTCGAAAGTTTTGCGAGGACCGACTTGGTAAAGGTCTTCCAAGTTGAACGTGATGAGACCGCTTTCGGCAACCTTGTTTCTGATCGGTTCCATGGTCAGTTCAACAAAGATTTGAAACCAGAAACGACATACATGAGCGCAGTAACTGCTGCAACTGGAATCAGCAAATACAAAATATTCATCGAAACAACCGTTGGGGCCGCAGCGAGAAATGCATCCATTTCCATTGTATTGCACAGAAATACGCCAAATTGTGCCAAGGCCAAGTAGTACACAAATCCAACTATTAGGATAACAGTGGAGGCGAGTAGTTGAACCTTCGAGGACTGAAAATCAGCTTTACGTTTTTTATAATATCTGTACAATAAGAAAAGTATTGGCAACGCTGTTATCAGCCCATAAATGACACACCCTATTGCTTTGTCATCAACCATTACATAAAGCCAAGTTCAAGCAAAGCTGCTTCGCTCATCATGTCCTTGTCCCAAGGTGGGTCGAAGGTGAGTTCTACCTTGCCTTGCGTAACGCCTTTCACGCCACGGACTTTTTCTTCCACTTCGAGCGGCAAACTCTCGGCAACTGGGCAGCTTGGCGAAGTCAACGTCATCAGCACATCGGCCTTTCCATCAGCATCTACTTTCACTTCGTAGATCAACCCCAACTCGTAAATATCCACTGGAATTTCCGGGTCGTAAACCGTGCGCAACACATCAATGATGCGCTCTTCCAGTTGCTTCACTTCATCGTACGAAAGGCTCATGACGGGTTGTTCAGTTGGGTTTTGAATGCCAGCGCGTACAGCTTCATCTGCTTCACCATGCTCACTAATCCGTTCGAACGTGTTGGCGACAAATGCTCCTTCAATCCGATCTGGTCGATGAAGGTCATGTCGGCATTCACAATATCATCTGGTTTTTCGCCAGAAAGCACCCGGATAAGCAGGTTAATTATGCCTTTGGTGATGATGGCATCGCTATCGGCTGTGAAAATCACTTTGCTATTTTCCAGCTTGGCATGAAGCCAAACGCGGCTCTGACAGCCTTTGATCAGCAAGTCGTCCGTTTTCAGACTTTCCTCTATCAGTGGCAGTTCCTTCCCAAGTCCGATGATGTGCTCGTACTTGTCCATCCAATCATCAAAAAGCGAAAACTCCTCGATGATCTCCTGTTCTTTCTCCTCTATCGTTGTCAATGCTATCATTTTCAAAATTCAGACCGGTCGTGTTTCAGGGTCGCGTCTCTCATCCCAAACAGATAGGATGTGAATGATGTTCTCAGATATGTGGTAAGTAATCGCATACGTTCGTACAATCGCGTATCGAACATCTTCAATTTCCGTGGTCTTTCCAATTGAAGGATATTTTCCGATCTGTTCTCCCATTTCATCGAACTCATCAAGCAGTTTCTCAGAGTATGTGGGAGAACCATTCCGTTCAATCCAATAATCAAGAATGTTCTGGACATCGAACTTAGCCTCACCCGTCCAGATCACTTCTTTTTCAACCATTCTCGCAAATCCTCAATCGTTTCCTCATGCGAGCATACCTCTCCGTTCCTCATCTGCTCCAGTCCACGCATTACACGGGCGCGCTGCTCTGGTGTGAACTTGACCACTTCATCTTCAGCGGCTTTAAGCATCTCATAGACCGCTTCAAGCAACTTAGGGTCATCGGTCTTTTCCAACCGTTCCTTTATTCTTGTTTTGAGTTGTACTGCTGTCATGGCTTCTGATTTTATACTTAAAGATACCGAAGTCCGCTTTAAAACATTCTTTTAACACGCTCTATTCCTTCAACAAGTCGGATGACTTCTTGTTTCGTGTTGTACACCGCAAATGACGCGCGTACGGTTCCTGGCACTTCAAAAAAGGTCATGACGGGCTGCGTGCAATGATGTCCCGTTCGCAACGCAAGACCCAGTTTATCCAAGATCACACCCGTGTCGTACGGATGAATGCCATCCAATACAAACGAAACCAAACCCGCACGTTCTTTGGCCGTGCCGATGAACCGCAAACCTTTGATGTCGCGCAATTGACTAGTGGCAAATCGTGACAGTTCAGCTTCGTGTTGCATGATAAAATCGTAACCGATACTGTTGATGAAATCGATGGCCGCGCCCAATCCAATTCCGCCTGCAATATTGGGCGTTCCCGCCTCGAATTTGTGCGGAAGGTCGTTGTAGATCGTCTTCTCGAACGTCACATTCTTGATCATATCGCCACCACCCTGATAAGGCGCCATATCGTTCAGCAATTCTTCCTTGCCGTAGAGAATTCCGACACCTGTCGGGCCATACATTTTGTGTGATGAAAAGACGTAGAAATCGCAATCCAATTCTCGAACATCCACTGGCGTGTGGTGAATGGCCTGCGCACCATCAATCAACACAGGAATGTTCTGCGCATGCGCAATATCGATCATCTTTTTGATCGGGTTGATGGTGCCCAAAGAGTTGGAAACATGCACCAACGAAATGAGCTCGGTTTTCGGTCCGATCAACCGCTCGTATTCCTCCAGATCGAGTTCACCTTCCTTGCTGATCGGCACCACTTTAAGGTGTGCGCCTTTCCGCTCGCAAAGCATTTGCCACGGCACGATATTACTGTGGTGCTCCATGGCGGTGATAAGAATTTCATCGCCTTTTCTAACAAGGTTTTCTCCAAACGAACTGGCCACCAAGTTGATGCCGCCCGTGGTTCCTGAAGTGAAAATGATCTCGTGGTCGTGCTCGGCATTGATGAATTTCTGCACCTTTTTACGTACGTCCTCGTAGGCCGAAGTCGCCTCTTGGCTCAGCGTATGCACACCACGGTGAATGTTGCTGTTCTCGTGCTCGTAATAGTGGGTGATTGCATCAATGACCGACTGCGGTTTCTGTGAAGTTGCCCCGTTGTCGAAGTAGATCAGCGGCTTGCCGTTGACCTCTCTTTGTAGAATTGGGAACTGCGCCCGTATGCTTTCAATATCCACCAGCGTCTCGCTCATGCTCGCATTTCTTTCAGCTTCGCCTGAATTTTCTGTTCGAGAATATTACGCAATTCTTCGCTCGAAACGCTGTTCAAAACCTCGCCCGCGAAGGCCGTCAGTAGCAAAGCTGTTGCCCCGAACTCATCCAAACCTCTGGCGCGAAGGTAAAATACCGCGTCCTCATCCAACTGACCCGTGGTACTTCCATGCGAGCAACGCACGTCATCGGCATAGATCTCCAACTCAGGCTTCGAGTTCATAGTAGCATCATCGGTCAGCAGAATATTGTTGTTCTGCTGGTAGCCGTTCGTCTTCTGCGCATCAGGATGCACGAACACTTTTCCGTTGAACACACCCGTACTCTTTCCACCCAAAATGCCACGGTAGGTTTCGTTGCTATCGCAATGCGGCACGAGGTGATCCACTAACGTGTGATTATCGAACAATTCCCTGCCTTTCAGCATGTAGAAACCGTTCAGATGCGTTTCTGCGTTTTCGCCTTGCAGGCGGATGTTAAGGTTATTGCGAAGCAATTTTCCGCTCAACTGGAATGTGTTGGTGGTGAAATTCGCATCGCGTTGACAGAAAACCTCCGTAGTGTTCACCAAGTTTCCTTCGGTAATCTCCTGAACAATATTGAATTCAAGCTGAGAATTCTGCCCAACGAAGATCTCAGTCACATGATTGTGCAGCGATTTCTCCGAAGCATTCGAGCCCGTAAAATGCAGTTGGCATTTCAGCGAAGCGTTGTCTTCCAACTCGATCAGTAACCGCGTTGCCGCGAAGTTGTTTCCAGCATACTCAATCGCTTGGTTCAGGATCAATTCATCCGAAACCTGCATTCCCTTCTTCACGCGAACCACCAACACTTTCTCGAAAAGCGCGGTGTTCAAAGCCGCATGTGCTTCTTTGGTGTGAATGCCCGTGAAACCTGGCTGTCTGCCCTCTGGCATTGATGCCATCAATCGCGCCTCCACACCATCAACGGAATTGAAACTCACATCCTTGGCAGAAACCAACTCCAAACCGTTATCAAACAACCGCTTGATGTTGGTGTATTTCCAATCCTCGTGCTTCTTGGATGGAATACCGTTTTCGGCCAGAAACGCTTCGGCTTCTTGCGCTAAAACGCACTCTGCATCGGCAGCTTTCGCCCCTGAAATCAACTCAGATAAAATCGATGTTGTCATCGCTTCGCTCATGCTTCTGCCGCTACTTCGTCCTTGATCCAATCGTAGCCTTTTTCTTCCAACTCAAGCGCCAATTCCTTTGTGCCCGAACGTACAATTCTGCCGTTGTACAACACATGAACAAAATCAGGTACGATGTAATCTAAAAGTCTTTGATAGTGCGTAATGACGATGAAAGCGTTGTTCTTCGATTTGAGCTTGTTCACACCGTTTGCAACGATACGAAGTGCGTCAATATCGAGGCCGCTGTCCGTTTCATCCAAGATGGCCAACTTCGGTTCGAGCATCGCCATTTGGAAGATCTCGTTTCGCTTCTTCTCACCGCCCGAAAAACCTTCGTTTACCGAACGGCCAGCCAAGTTTCCACTCAACTCGACCAATTCCTTTTTCTGCTTCATGTAAGCGAGAAAGTCTTTGGCTTCGAATGGCTCAAGACCACGGTGCTTTCTGATCTCTGCCACCGCAGATTTCATGAAATTCACGTTGCTCACGCCAGGAATTTCCACAGGATACTGGAATGCCAAGAACAGCCCTTCGCGAGCACGCTCTTCTGGCTCCATGTCCAACAGGTCTTTCCCATCAAACTCGACTTCGCCATCGGTTACTTCGTAGCTCTCATTTCCTGCGAGAACGGAAGCCAACGTGCTCTTTCCAGAACCGTTGGGTCCCATAATGGCATGCACTTCACCTGGATTTACTTCCAAGTTGAACCCTTTGAGGATGTCCTTCTCCTCTACACGGGCTTTCAGGTTTTTGATACTCAG
Organism: Flavobacteriales bacterium; assembly: GCA_016124845.1. Taxonomy (NCBI): domain Bacteria; kingdom Pseudomonadati; phylum Bacteroidota; class Flavobacteriia; order Flavobacteriales; species Flavobacteriales bacterium. The sequence continues at coordinate 24,326 of WGMW01000030.1, read as the reverse complement.
TAAACTCATTTTTCTTCTTTTACCACAGAGGACACAAAGGGAATTTCACAGAGTTCACAGAGATTTTCTCCGTGTTCTTTGTGCATTCTCCGTGAACTCTGTGGTTAATTATCATTTTTATCCAACGCTGCCTTCCAAGGAGACCGACAGCAGTTTTTGCGCTTCCACGGCAAACTCCATCGGTAACTTGTTCAACACTTCTTTACAATATCCATTCACGATGAGGCCGATGGCCTGCTCGGTGTCCAAACCACGCTGATTACAGTAGAAAATCTGGTCTTCGCCCACCTTGCTTGTGGTGGCTTCGTGCTCCACTTTTGCGGTCTTATTTCCGCATTCGATGTACGGGAACGTATGCGCCCCGCTCGTGTCGCTCAGTAGCAGCGAATCGCATTGCGAGAAGTTGCGCGCATTGGTCGCGTTCTTCCCAATTCGCACCAATCCGCGGTACGAGTTGTTGCTCTTCCCTGCCGAAATTCCTTTACTGATGACCGTGCTCTTGGTATTCTTTCCCAAGTGGATCATTTTGGTTCCCGTATCTGCCTGCTGGTAGTTGTTCGTCACGGCCACGGAGTAGAATTCTCCGATGGTGTTATCACCTTTCAGGATCGTTGACGGATATTTCCAAGTAACGGCACTACCCGTTTCCACCTGCGTCCAAGAAATCTTCGCGTAATCGCCCGCACATATGCCACGCTTCGTTACGAAGTTGTAGATGCCGCCTTTTCCGTTCTTATCGCCTGGGAACCAGTTCTGAACAGTTGAATACTTGATCTCCGCACCTTTCAATGCCACCAGTTCCACAACCGCTGCATGTAGCTGATTTTCATCGCGCTGCGGTGCAGTGCAACCTTCCAGATAACTTACGTAGCTATCCTCATCTGCAATGACCAGTGTTCGCTCGAACTGCCCTGTGTTCATCGCATTGATGCGGAAGTATGTGGAAAGTTCCATCGGGCAACGCACGCCTTTCGGGATGTAGCAGAACGAACCGTCTGAGAATACGGCCGAATTGAGTGTTGCGTAATAGTTGTCCGTGTACGGAACCACACTTCCGAGGTACTTTTTCACCAAATCGGGATGGTTCTGAACTGCTTCGCTGAACGAGCAAAAAATGATGCCTTTTTCGCGCAGCGTTTCCTGAAAAGTGGTCTTCACCGACACACTATCGAACACGGCATCAACCGCCACATTCGAACCTGCCACATTCAACAATCGTTTCTGCTCTTCGAGCGAAATTCCCAGCTTTTCGAATGTGGCAAGCAGTTCCTCGTCCACTTCATCCAAACTGCCGATCTCTGGCTTTTTCTTCGGTGCCGAGTAATAGATAATGTCCTGAAAATCGATCTTCGGATACTTGACATGCGCCCAAGTCGGCTCTTCCATCGTCAACCAATAGCGGAACGCTTTCAATCGCCATTCGGTCAGCCACTTGGGCTCATTCTTCTTGGTGGAAATTGCACGAACGATCTCCTCGTTGAGCCCTTTCGGAAGCTGATCGGCCTCAATGTCGATGCTCCAACCGTACTCGTATTCCTTCTCGGTGAATTCCTTCAGTAACGTGTTCTGCTCTGCCATCTTTTTGATAATTAGCTAATTAGCAAATGTGCTAATTAAACCGCGAAGCTCTCACCACAGCCACAGGTTCTGCTGGCATTCGGGTTATTGAAAACGAAGCCTTTTCCGTTCAATCCGCCCGAATAATCCAACTCGGTTCCGATGAGGTATAGGAAGCTTTTCTTATCAACCACTACCTTGATTCCGTTGTTCTCAAACACCTTATCGTCCTCTTTCAGGTCGGTGTCGAAGGTCAGTTCGTACGAAAGTCCCGAACAACCACCGCCTTTCACACCCACACGAATAAATGCCTCCATGGGGTTTTTACCATCTTCTTCCATCAGGCTTACCGCCTTCTTTTTTGCGCTTTCTGAAACTGTTATCATGCCTATCGACCTAACATTTTCTATTTAGAATGGTTCTAAATAGAGCGTGAATTTCACGGCAAAAATACCTCAATCGAGGTAGGCCACCAAGCTTTTGGTCGATTTGTTTGGAATAATTCTAAATAAGGTCATGCATTTGTCAAACCAATGTCAAACACCTGCTTTCTATGCATGCATTGTTTCCATTACATTCGGGCAACATTTACTTCACACCATGTTCAAACACATCATCATTCCGTTTTTTGCGGTCGCAACGATCGTAGCCGTATCAACTCAAATGGCCAATGGACAAACATTTGAAGACCGTAGGCAACAATACATCGACAGCGCTCTGACCAATTTCAATGGCGATGCCATTACAATTCAGGCCTACGAAGGTGTAACGGTCGACCAAGGGGAACTGGACAGTATCTATTCGGCATTACAAACACGTTCAACCAGCGATTTCACCATTGTTAAACTGATTCGCGTGATGATGCTTAGCAACGGAGCGTACGATTCGCAGATCATCCCGCCATTGAATTCTGTCCCATATTGGATCAATTACGAAGACACCGTCCGGAACTATTGGTCGGAGAACCACATGATCATGTGGATGAGTTCCGATTGGATCATGCACGAGTACACAGGACGCCCGGCCGATGCCACATTGGAAGCGCGGTTGAAGCATTACCTGCAACTGAAGATCGATTACGGATTCTACGAATTCTTCTCCTCCACTTACAGTCCATACTGTCTGAGCGGACTGCTGAACCTGGCCGATTTTGCGCAGGATCCACAGATAAAAGACATGGCCACACAGGCCAGCAAAAAGTTGCTGAAGGAGATCCTGATGCTTGCGAACGACCAAGGTTCCTTCTTTCCGGCCGCTGGCCGAAACTACGTCAGCAAGTATGAGAATCCGTTTGGGCAAAACCACAACAGCCTCATCTATTTACTTACAGGTCTCGGGCCCGCACCTTCAAACGCTTCGCACGCAGGCGGATTCTTGGCAACCAGTTCTATCGACTTTTCAGACATCACCGATTCATGGGTTGCAAATCTTGATACGATCATGTCGGTCGGCCACACGCTGGAGGAAGGATTTGTGATCAACCAGTCGATGAGTTCCGTTGATAAAACGGTTTTCCAATGGAGTTCGGGAGCCTACTTTCACCCAGAAGTGATCACGCAAACGGTGACGCTTTTGGAGGATTCAAATCTGTGGAATCAGGTGGATTTTTCCATTTTACAACCGCTGTCCGGCTTCCCTCTTCAACAGTACCCCAGCATTGCGGAAGGACTGAGTGCTGCTTCGAAAAGCACGGTGATCTGTGGTGAAGATGTGGCGGTTTTCAAGAACCAAAGCGTTACGCTATCTTCTATTCAGGATTTTTGGAAAGGGAAGGTCGGGTACCAGGAATGGCCCGTTGTGGCCAACGTTGGCGTGACCGCTGTTTTCAGTGCTTCTGGCCCGGTGACCGCTGATTGGAAAGATCACGACCATGACCACGCAAGCATGCACCTACCGTATGTGGAACAGTCGCATAACGTAGCACTCGTCATGTATCGGCCTGAACCTGTTTCTCCGATTCTTCCTTTTCAGGGAACGGATGTTGCGTTACATTGGCCAGACACAGCTTTCAGCGAAATTGTGGAAGATGGTCTATGGCTCATTGGCAAACAGGACGACAATTATGTGGCTGCCAGAAGAAGTTGCATTGGCGAGATAAACGGACATCGGGCATGCCCGACAAATGGCGGACAAACGTGGGTCTTTGTGGTAGGAAACGATGCGATGTACAGCAGTTTCAGCAATTTCCAAAATCTGGTCTCGCAGTCGCAATATGAAGAAACATGGACCACCGATGCAAATGGCGATTCGACCTACTACGCCAGCATCCAGTTCGACACCATTTCCATTGATTACACTTGGGGGCCGTTGGTACATACTGGAATTGAGGAAGCGACCCAAAACGAATCATTCCGTATGTGGCCGAACCCAGCCACGGAAACACTTACCATCGATCTTAGTGAGTTTGAAAAATCAGTTGCTATTTCTGTGGTGAACAACCTTGGACAGGTGGTTTACTCCAAAAACGTTGCTACCGTTCAGAACCAGTTCACATTACCTGTATCTGACTGGAGCCATGGCATTTACTCGGTCACCGTTCGGGATGAGAAGAAAGTGGCTACACAGCGGTTGGTGAAGCAGTAGCTTTTTTAACCACAGAGGACACAGAGATTTCTTTGTGTCCTTTGTGAAAACCTTCGTGTTCTCTGTGGTTGAACAATCAGAGTTCCATTACCAAACGGAAACCACCGTTGCCACGGTTATGATGCCAATGGTCGGTATTTCGATACCAGCGCAAACAGTAATCTGGCCCGCTCATCCATGATGCACCTCTGGATACCCGCAATTTTGCTTTTTCCGTGTTCACGGGATTGTCTTTCGGGCTGCGCTGATAGAACTTCCTGTCATACCAATCTTGGCAGAGTTCCCAAGCGTTTCCGTTCATGTCGTACAGTCCGAGTTCATTAGGTTTCAGCAGACCAACCTCATGTTGCTGATCGTTTCCATTTTCTTTGAGCCAAGCGACCTCTTCAATGTTGTTGCTTCCGCTGTAGCGATAACCTTTGGTCTGTTTGCCGCCTTGCGCTGCGTATTCCCATTCGGCCTCGGTCGGTAATCGGAATTTCTTTCCTGTGAGTTGATTCAGCTTCGCGAGAAAGTCCATCAATTGTTCCCAGCTCATATCGTTCAACGGGCATTTCATGCATGGAATTTCACTCGGATTGTAGCCCATTACAGCAATCCATTGTTCCTGCGTCAATTCAAATTTCCCGATGTAGAAATCGTTGAGACTGACCTCGTGGGCTGGTCGGGCATCGCGTTTGCCCTCATCACTTCCCATGACGAATGTGCCGCCTTCCACGAAGACCAATTCCAATGAAACCGTGTCGTTGAGTTGAATGGTTTCCGTTTGCGCGGATGCAGTAAAAATGAAAAAGGAGAAAAGGAAAAAAGTAGGCACACAGAGCCGCAGAGAAACAAAGAGATTTTCCTTCGGAAAAGAAATGGCCACAGAGACACAGAATGCGCAGAAATGACACAGAAAATCTTGTTTTTCATCTGTGAAAACCTCTGTGGAAATCTGTGTTTCTGTGGCTAAAAAATGTCTTTTCAAAATCATCTCAGGCCATTTTCAATTTCGTAGCGCATACCGAACTGAATGAACATGGCCAACCCGAACGGGCGGCCTTTCTGAACGCCTCGTTTCAAGTAATAGTCCTTATCGCCAATGCAGGTTCCTGTGCAAACGTTGGTGCAAATGAGACCATCACCACGCGGTTCCAGCGAGTATTGACGCAACCCATTGTAAGCCAATTCTGTACTTCTCACAAATCGCTTGTCATCCACAATTCCGAGTTTGAGCGCGGTGATCATCCCATACGCGAACATGGCTGTGCAGGAGCTCTCAATCCAGTTTTCGGGATCGTCTTTCCGAACTGGGAGCTGAAACCAATGTCCCGTTTTCTCGTCCTGCAATTCTGGAAGATGTTCAAGCATTTCTTTCAAGTAACCTGCCATCTCTTCCCACATCGGGTTTTCGCGTGGAATGAGCTCCAACGCATCCGAAAGTGTGACGTAGATCCAACCGTTTCCGCGCCCCCAGATCTCACCACTTACTCGCGTTGAGTCGTTCGGCCAACCCATCTGACCGCAGAAATAAGGTAATCCATCCTTGTCATTGGCATCCCAACCATGGCACCACATTCCCCATTTCTTGTCCAGCAATTTTTCGCGGTGAAGTCGCAACTGCAACGCAAATTCATTCAGGTATTTCTCATCGCCCGTGGCGCGATACATCGCCAACATGAACTGCCCGATCATAAAAACAGTGTCATCCCAAAGTTCCAACGTGGTGGGTAAATGAGAAACAGCACCTTCGGGCGTTCTGCGAACCTGCATGTACTGTTCGTAGATCTTGTCGCACTTGGCTTTGTAGAAATCATCGCCCGTTTTCTCGTACAGAAATGCCATTCCGAGACCAGAAGCAACACCGTTGGGGGTTTTGCCGTTGGCACGTGCTTTCGTCCGTTGCATGGCGGTTTCGATGTAATCGAAATACATCTGTTTCTCCAGTGAATCGGCCTGGTCGTAGCGCTTGACCATGGTGTTCAGAAAAGCGGCATGCTGCCACGACCACACGTATTTGGAAGCTGGCAAATACGTTTGCATGGAGAAGGTTTCCACACTATCGACCCAAGTTTGGGCGATGCCCAAATGCGAGAAAAGGAAAAATGAGAAAAGGAAAAATGTGCGAGTCATCGAGTTTGCGCACTTGTTACTCCCACAGAAGGGATGCTTGCTCAAATTCTTGAAGTAAACTGCAATCTCCATTGTCGATTTCCAGCTCAGCAGCTTTTATCAGTTCGTGGAGCTCAGCGATCGTCAAAGGTTCTAATTCTACATCCATGATTCACAGACTAAATTCAAAGCACATTCAGCACTTGCTCTTTGATCTTTTCGAGCTCGTCTTTCATCTGAACCACGATGCGTTGAATTTCTGCGTGATTGGCTTTGGAACCAAGCGTGTTGATCTCACGACCCATTTCCTGTGCAATGAAGCCGAGTTTGCGGCCTGCAGCCTCATCGGAATTCATGGTCTCCTCGAAATATTTGAGATGCGAAGTGAGACGAACCTTTTCTTCAGTCACATCAAATTTCTCGATGTAGTACATCAGTTCCGACTCCAAACGGCTTTCGTCCAACGTCACTTTCTCCTTGAGTTCCTCAAAGCGGTCCATCATGCGCTGACGCACGGTTTCGATGCGCTCACCTTCGAACTGTTCCACCTGAGTCATCAGCGTTCTGATGTTATTCAGTCGGTCGGTCAGGTCCAATCTCAATTCTTGCCCTTCGGTTGAACGGAATTCCTGAAAACGTTTCACGGCTTCCATCAGTACGCTAATGGCAAGGTCAATCTCTTCCTGCTCCTTCTCCTTTCTTTCCGATTGAAGCACTTCTGGCAACTTCAGCACATTCGCCAAAAGCGAACTCTGATCCAACCCTTGCTTGACGGCAGCACCTTTCAACATTTCTGCGTAGCGGTCGAACAACTCCTGATTGACTGAAAGCAACTTATCCTCACTCACGCCTTCTGCGTAAACCGCGATATCCACCTTGCCTCGGACCAACTCGGACGCAAGGTTTTTGCGCAATTCCATTTCCTGATCGCGGAGCGCGGAATTGAGCCTCAGATTGAGGTCGAGTTGTTTGCTATTTACCGAGCGGACCTCGGCCGTGTACGTAGTATGCTTATAATTGCCCTGCGCCTTGCCGAAGCCTGTCATTGATAGGATCATGGTGCGAAGTTAGTTATTGGTTATTGAGTTATTGGTTATTCGTTACCCCGCTCAATCACGAATAACTGTATAACAAATAACGAATAACTGTTTGGAAAACGCTCCGATAGTGATCTACACCGATGGTTCGGCCTTGGGAAATCCAGGTCCAGGCGGTTACGGAATCGTGCTTTCTTTCAAGAACCAGTACAAGGAGGTTTCGCAGGGCTATCGCCTGACGACCAATAATCGCATGGAGCTGCTGGCCATCATCGTGGCGTTGGAAATGCTGAAGGTCTCCGACCGCGAGGTGATCATCTATTCCGACAGCAAATACGTGATCGATAGCGTGACCAAAGGTTGGGTTTTCGGTTGGGTGAAGAAGGGTTTCAAAGGCAAGAAGAACGCTGATCTGTGGAAACGTTTTCTGCAGATCTATCCGAAGAATAAGGTCAGATTCCAGTGGGTAAAGGGCCACGCGAATATTCCTGGAAACGAGCGCTGCGATAAACTGGCGGTTGCAGCGTCAAACGACAAGAAAAACCACTTGGTGGATGAAGGCTATGAGGCCGAAAACACCGAAAGCGGACTTTTCTGAAGGAAAAAGCCCGCTAAGTAATCTCAGCGGGCTTTCCATTTTCAATCCCCTTTTCTTAGTAGAGTACCATGACAGAACCCGTGTTGCTCACGCCACCCTTTTGGTGTTCCTGTCCTTCCCAAACCTTACCGTCAATGAATACCGCGTTCACCTTCCAGACGTATGCGCCCATCGGAACGGTTGCGCCTCTGTAGGTTCCATCCCAACTCTCGGCAGGGCTGCCACCATTGAGGGCCGTGCTTTCCCAAAGCTGGTTGCCCCATTTATCGAACACCCAAACATGGTATTCTGCCAGACCGCTTCCTTTGGGTAGGAACACGCCCGCTTCGCCAGGTTGTCCGATTCCCATCGCGTTCGGCACGTACAACGTGGTCTTCAGTTCCACATTCACGTAGTGAACGGCCGTGTCGGCACAGCTAAATTCGTTGATGGCAGTAAGCGTCACGAAGTAACCACCGTAGCTTGGATAATCGTACGTTGGTTGGTAATCATCGGTCTGAACTCCGTTGCCGAAATCCCAGTTGTAAAGCGTTGCACCCGTTGAGTTGTTCACAAACTCGTACTCGTTTCCAGGTTCTGGGTAAGAGGTTGAGTTGGCTGTGAAATCCGCGATCGGTGACGGGTAGGCCGAAACGCCTGCCGCCAACGTGAGCGTGTCGGAACATCCGCCTGGCGCGGTCACGATCAAACTCACTTCGTAATCTCCAGGAATGTTATACGCATGTATCGGATTCGAAATGTTCGATGTCGTTCCATCTCCGAAATTCCAGTCATACTCCAATCCAGTACTGCTGGTATTGTTGAAGTTGACCACCAATGGCGCACAACCCTGCGCATTGTCCAAGTTGAAGCCCACAACGGGCACGTCATCGATCACCACGGTGGAAGAGGTCGTGTCGGAGCAACCTGCACCTGAAGACGCGATCAGCGTTACGGTATACGTTCCAGGGTTGCCGTAAGTAGTGGTCGGATTCTCATCCGAAGAGAACTGACCGTTGCCGAACAGCCACTCATATCCCGTTGCTCCTGTACTGGTGTTGGTAAAGTTGATGTCGGTTGGAAGCACGCAAGGCTGAGCCGCAGACGAACTGAATGCCGCCACGGGAACCTCCGCAATATCCACCGTTACGCTTGCTGGAGATGCTGGACATCCGCTCTGATCGAACACTTCTACCGTGTAGGTTGTCACCGCACTCGGACTCACCACATGCGATGCTCCGAAGCCAAGACCGTTGTCCCACGAGTAAGAGTAGTTGCCTGCGCCACCTGTTGCCGAAGCTGTGATGGTAACTCCGCTTCCTGGACAAACGGCCGTATCGGAAGTGACCGAAACAATGATCTCATCTGGTTGTGTGATCTGGATGGAATCGGAGTAAGAACAACCGTTTGCATCCGTAGCGATGAACGTGTACCATCCGGCCGAAAGGTTCGTTGCCGTTTCTCCGACCTGCGAAATGGCCGGCCAAGCGTAGCTGTAAGGAGGCGTTCCGCCCTGAACCTGTACCGTGGCCTCTCCATCGTTTCCACCAAAACAGCTGACCATGTTGGTCGAGTGTTGGATCCATTCGAGCGTGTCCGGCTCGGTTACCGTTGCGCTCAAGCTGTCCAGACAGCCGTTGGCATCGGTCACATAAACGGTGTGCGTTCCAGCGCCAAGGTTGTGCGCCACGTATCCAGATTCGCCATTGCTCCACATCACGTTGTACGGAACGGTTCCGCCAGCCACATCAACCTGAATCTGACCATTGGTGTAACCGTTGCAGGTCACGTTGTAAATGGTGTCCCAAGCGATGGTCACAGCCGTTGGTTCGGTGATGGTGAAGAGCAGCGTGGTATCGCAGCCGCCTGCATCGGTAACCGTTACGAAATGCTGTCCAGCGGCCAATCCTGTTGCCAACGAATCGGTATCATTATTTGACCAGAGATACGTGTAAGGTGCAGTTCCGCCAGAAACTGTTACAAGGGCCGAACCATCGTCCGAACCGTTGCAGCTCACCTCCGTTTGCACATCTATTTGCGCTTCGATGGAACTTGGCTGACCGACAATCACATTCATCGACCAAGTACAACCATGATCGTCCGTTACCTGCACTTCGTAAACACCCGAAGAAAGGTCCGTAACTGTGGCTCCACCTGTGTTCAGGTCTGGCCAGAAGTAATCGTATGGCGCAGTTCCACCCGTTGCCTCAACTGTAATGGCACCATCTGTTGATCCGCTACAGGTCGCATCGATCACGGTATCGACCACCATCGTCAACAACGGAGGTTCGTTCACCACTACCGAAAGTGTATCGGTGCAACCGTGCGCATCGGTCACTTCGAGCAGATACGTTCCAGCGGAAACACCATTCAGATCCTGCGTGGTCGAATCGTTCGACCAATCGTAGGTGTAAGGTGCGGTTCCACCGATCACATCCACATCGATAATGCCGTTGCTCTCTCCGAAGCAGATCACATCAGAAACCGTGTTTGTGAACGATTCCAGCTCGTTCGGCTGGGTCATCACCAGCATAATGGAATCCTGACAACCGTTCAGGTCGGTAGCGGTCACGATCAACGTGCCCGGTGCCAGATTGCTTGCCGTTGGCCCTGTCTGTCCATCAGACCAACCGAACACGTAGGTTGGAACGCCACCTGTGGCTTCAACCGTAAATGCGCCATCCTGCGCTCCGTTGCAACTGATAACGGTGGTATCGATGGGTGAGACCACCAGCGAATCGGGTTGCGTCAGGGTTACGCTGTCGGTAAGCGTACAACCATTGGCATCGGTAATTGTCACAATGTAGGTTCCAGCCTCCAAGCTGTCCAGATCTTCAGTTGTGGCCGAAGTGTTCCACAGATACGAATACGGCTGTGTTCCATCGTTCACCGTCAGGTCGATGTTTCCATCGGCAAGGCCGTTACATGAGACCTGATAGCCGTTGTAATCGGAAGTCGCAATGGACGAAGACATTCCTGTAGGTTCCACAAGTGTGATGGATCCAGTGCTTGAACATCCATTCGCATCCGTTACCGTATAGATGTAAGTTCCGGCCATCAGACTGTCAATGTCCTCGGTCGTTTCTCCGTTGCTCCAGCTCACGCTGTATGGTGTGGCTCCGCCAGAAATGGTCAGATCGATAGAACCGTCTGCCGCTCCCGCGCACGAAATGTTCACTCCGTTGTAATCGCTCACAAGCGAATCTACCGCCAAGGCATCTGGCGCCACAAGTGTAATGCTGTCCGTGTAGAAACATCCGATGGCATCGGTAACCACCACCGTATAGGTTCCAGCCTCAAGTCCTGTCAGGTCTTCATCTGTTGATGTGAATCCGTTCGGGCCTGTCCAAGCATAATCGTAGCTCAAGCAATCCTGACCACCGACCACATTGATGTTAATGGCACCATCTGCCGCTCCGTTGCATGAAACATTGGCACCACCGATGTACTGCGGAGAAGTGAGGCTATCGGTTGCCAACTGATCAGGTGCGGTAAGCGTTACTGTTCCGACAACGGTGGTTCCGTTGGCATCGGTTACGGTTACGCCATACAATCCTGCTGCAAGTCCTGTTGCGGTCTGCGTGGTCTGGCCGTCCGTCCACAGGTATGTGTAAGGCAAACATCCGCCCGAAACATTGGCCGTGGCCACGCCATCTGGCGAAACGCTACAGCCCAAGTTGTAACCGCATGGCCCTTCGGGCGAAGTAACGTTGACCACCACGGGCGAAGGCTGAATGGTCACATCGAACGAGCAGATGGTACTGTTGCTCGATTCATCCGTGGCCGTGTAGGTCACGGTTGTGGTACCAACAGGGAAGTTGTCGCCTGGGGCGAAATCACTTGTAAGTGTCGGTGTACAGTTGTCCTGCGCAGTTGGCTCTGTCCAGAATACAGGAGGCTCGCAGTTGGAGCTGTCTGGCACGATCAGCGTGTCGTTCGGACAACCGATGATAACTGGAGCGAGTGTATCGAGAACGGTGATCTCCGCTGCGCAGAAATCAGTGTTACCGTTCACATCGACCACGGTCAGGTTGATGATGTTGGAGCCAAGATCGGCACACGTGAATGTGTTTTGCGCAATGAACATGGAGTCGATGGCGCAGTAATCGAACGAGCCATCATTGACCTCTCCGGCTGAGACATTCACCGTTCCGTTGCCATCAAGTGTCACGGTCAGATCCTGACAGTTCGCGGTCGGATTCACATTATCCTCAATGGTTACAGTTGCCGAACAGGTTGATGTGTTTCCGTTGTTGTCCGAAACGGTCAGCACAACGGTGTTTGCTCCCACATTCGAGCAATCGAAACTGGTCACATCAGCAGTAAAACCGAGTATTCCACAGGCGTCATTCGAACCATTGTCTATCTCCTCGGCCACGATCATCGCGTTTCCAGCCGTATCAAGTTGCACTGTAATGTCTTGGCAAACGGCCACAGGGCTGATCGTATCAAGCACCGTTACGGTGGCGTTGCAACTGCTCACATTGCCGTTCACGTCTTCCACCGTCAGCACAACTGGGTTAGCTCCAACACCCGAGCATGTGAAATCGTTCGGTGTCACATACATGGTGTCGATGGCGCAATTGTCGCTGCTTCCAGCATCAACATCTGCTGGCGCGATGCTCACATCTCCCTGCGCATCGAGGTAAACCGTCAGGTTTTGGCAGAGCGCAACTGGCGGAATATTCTCTTCCACGATCACCTGCGCGGTGCAGCTTGAACTGTTTCCGTTCACATCGGTCACGGTCAATGTCACCGTGTTCGAACCGACCTCCGAACAATCGAACGTGTCCTGATCCAAGGCCAAGTTGTCGATGGCGCAGTTGTCACTTGAGTTCAGATCAACATCTTCTGGCGCGATGGTCACCGTTCCGTTGGCACCGATCTGCACAACGACAGGTGTACATGAGGCAACTGGTGCAATCGTGTCCTGAACCGTGATGTTCGCGGTACAAGTTGAAGCGTTTCCATTCACATCGGTCACGGTAAGCACCACTTGAACAACACCGACATCCGAACAATCAAAGTTTCTATCGTCCAGCACCATGCTCAGAATTCCACAGTTATCGAACGAACCGTTATCCACTTGAATGGCCGTGATGCTGGCGTCACCTGCCGCATTTACCTGTGTGATCAGATCCTGACAGATAGCCGTTGGGCTGATCGTATCCAGCACTTCCACATTTGAAGTACAGGTGCTTGCATTGCCGTTGTTGTCAACCACGGTCAGCGTAACGGTATTGTTGCCCACATTCGAACAATCGAAATCATACTGATTCACGAAAACGGTATCTACACCGCAGTTGGCGTTGCTTCCTGCGTTGATATCCGAGGGATCGATCGAGGCGTTGCCTCCCGCATCCAAGTAAATGGTAATGTCCTGACAGTTGGCGTTCGGGTTGATGTTGTCCTCCACCGTTACCGTTGCCTGGCACGTGCTCTGGTTACCGTTCACATCCACTACTGTGAGTGTGACCGTATTCGCGCCCACTTGGCTGCAATCGAAAATGGTCTGATCCACACTCAATGCATCGATGCCACAGTTGTCGGTGCTGCCGCCATCGACATCAGCTGCAACAATATTTGCTGTTCCAGTTGCATCCAATTGGATGGTGATGTCCTGACAGACCGTAACGGGCGAGATCGTATCGAACACGCGAACAATGGCCTGACAAACATCAAAGTTGCCGTAGTTGTCGGTCACGGTAAGCGTAACCGGGTTCACACCAATGTCCGAGCAATCGAACTGGTACACATTCAGCGTCATCGTGTCGATGCCACACGCATCCGTAGAACCATTGTCAATGTCCTCAGCAGCGATCGTCACTTGGCCGTTCGCATCCAAGTAAACCGAGAGATTCTGGCAGATCACATTCGGATCCACTTCGTCCACCACATTCGCGTTAGCGGAACAGGTAGAAACATTTCCGTTCACATCCGTCACGGTCAGTTCAACCGCGTTCGGGCCGATGTTCGAGCAATCGAAGTTGTTCACATCAATGGAGAGCGATTGAATACCGCAGTTGTCAAACGAACCGTCATCAATATCTCCCGCTGCGATCACAGCCGTTCCATTTCCTGTCAACTGAACCGTGATGTCGGTGCAGACCGCTGTTGGCGCGATCGTATCCTGCGCGGTAACCGTGGCCACACACGTACTGATGTTTCCGTTCACATCATAAACGGTCAGCACAATGGAGTTGGTGCCGATGTTATTGCAGTTCAGCGATGTCGGAAGCACCGCAAGGCTGTCAATTCCACAGTTGTCAGAAGAACCATTGTCCACCAGCACAGGCGTGATCTGCGATTCGCCATTCGCATCCAACTGAACCGTTACATTGGCACACGCAGCGGTCGGGTTGGTGTTGTCCTCCACCGTCACGGTCGCATCGCAGGTAGAAACGTTGCCGTTCACATCCGTTACCGTTACGGTCACCGTGTTCTGACCTACGGTCGAGCAATCCAATGTGGTGTTCAACTGACCGCTATCCACGGTTACCGAAGCCACATCGCAGTTGTCTGAAGAACCGCCATCCAGATCAGCAGCATCGATCACGATATTTCCAGCAGCGGTCAGATCAACCGTAATGTTCTGGCAAACAGCCGTTGGATTGATGGTGTCCAGAACCGTGACCGTTGCCGTACAGGTCGAAACATTTCCCGTACTGTCTGTGGCGGTCAGCGTGACCGTGTTCGCACCGATGTTCGAGCAATCCAATGCATTCGGAGAAACATCCAGCGATGAAAGCCCGCAGCTTGCGTTCGAACCTCCGTTCACATCGGCTGCCGCAATGCTGATGTTGCCCGTTCCATCCAAGTAAACCGTAATGTTCTGACAAGAAACCGTTGGTTCCACGTTATTCTCAATCGTCACTTGTGCATCGCAGGTAGAAACGTTGCCGTTGGCATCGGTTGCGGTCAACGTCACCGTGTGCGTTCCCACATCCGAGCAAGACCATTGCGTACTGGTCGCATCAATATCGAAGGTGACGGAACCACAGTTGTCGGTTGTTCCACCATCCAACTCAACCGCAGTAAGAACCACCGTTCCCGTAGCATCCAATTCAATAGTTATATCCTGACAGACGATTGTCGGATTGATGGTGTCCTCAACGGTGACCGTAGCATCGCAAGTAGAAGCGTTGCCGTTCACATCAGTTACTGTAAGCGTAACTGTGTTGGTTCCGACCGTTGTACAATCAAAATCTTGAGTTGTGTTGCCGTTGTCGATTTCGAGCGAAGCAATGCCGCAATTGTCTGAAGAACCTCCGTCAATATCCGCTGATGCGATGGTCAACTGTCCGTTGGCGTCCAACTGAACCGTGATGTTCTGGCAGATTGCGCTTGGTGAAACGGTATCTTGAACAGTAACTGTCGCATCGCAGGTTGAAGTGTTGCCGTTCACATCTGTTACTGTGAGCGTTACTGTATTTGCGCCAACGCTGGTGCAATCAAAATCCTGAGTGGTGTTTCCGTTGTCGATTTCCAGCGAAGCGATACCGCAATTGTCATTCGAACCTCCGTCAATGTCTGCTGACGCGATGGTCAACTGTCCGTTGGCATCCAACTGGACGGTGATGTTCTGACAAACGGCCGTTGGTGAAACCGTGTCCTGAACCGTAACGGTCGCGTCACAGGTTGAAACGTTTCCGTTCACGTCTGTTACTGTGAGTGTGACCGTGTTCGCGCCAACGCTGGTGCAATCGAAATCCTGAGTCGTGTTGCCGTTGTCAATTTCCAGCGAAGCGATGCCGCAATTGTCATTGCTACCGCCATCAATGTCTGCTGACGCGATGGTCAACTGTCCGTTGGCATCCAACTGGACCGTGATGTTCTGGCAGATTGCGCTTGGTGAGATGGTGTCTTCCACAGTCACAATCGCATCACAAGAAGAAACGTTACCGTTCACATCCGTTACCGTCAGCGTTACCGTATTTGCACCAACGCTGTTGCAATCAAAGTCCTGAGACGTATTTCCGTTGTCAATTTCCAATGAAGCGATGCCGCAGTTGTCCGAAGAACCGCCATCAACGTCTGCAGAAGTGATGGTCAACTGACCAGCCGCATCCAACTGGACCGTGATGTTCTGACAAGCGGCTGTTGGTGAAATCGTATCGAGAACGGTAACCGTAGCATCACACGTTGAAACATTGCCGCTGTTGTCAACTGCTGTCAGCGTAACCGTGTTTGCGCCCACATTCGAGCAATCGAACGCATTCGGAGAAACCGTCAACGTATCGAGACCGCAACTTGCGTTGGAGCCTCCGTTCACATCATCAGCAAGGATAGAAATGTTGCCCGTTCCATCAAGATACACCGTAATGTCCTGGCAGAACACGTTCGGAGCCACATTATTCTCAACCGTCACCGTTGAACTGCACGTTGAAACGTTTCCATTCACATCGGTTACCGTCAAGGTCACAGGATTGTCACCTTCTTCCGCACACGTAAACGCGTTCGGAGAAACGACCATCGAAGCAATGGCGCAGTTGTCCGAGCTTCCATTGTCCACATCGGTTGCTGAGATGGTGGCGTTTCCAGTTGCATCCAACTGAATGGTAATGTCTTGGCACAAGGCGATCGGGGAAGCCGTATCCTGAACCGTGACCGTTGCCGTGCAAGTGGCGGTGTTCGTGTTCACATCGGTTACCGTCAGCGTTACGGTATTCGCGCCCACTTCAGCGCAAGTGAATGCATCTTGGCTCACCGCGAGGTTGTCGATACCGCAGTTGTCGGTTGAACCACCGTCCACATCCGCAGCTACGATGGAAGCGTTTCCAGCTCCATCCAGATAAACCGTGATGTTCTGACAAATGGCCGTTGGATCCACGTTATCTTCAATCGTCACATCTGCCGAGCAGGTTGAAATGTTTCCGTTCTGATCGGTTACCGTCAACGTGACCGTGTTCACACCCACATTCGAGCAATCGAAATCGTTCACATCAGAAGTGAAAGTGAGATCCGCTGGCTGACCACAGTTGTCTGAAGTTCCGCCATCGAGATCCACACCTGTAATGGTGGCTTGGCCATTCGCATCCAACTGAACCGTGATGTTCTGACAAACGATGGTCGGAGTGACCGTATCCTGAACTGTAACGGTCGCATCGCAGGTTGAGATGTTTCCGTTCACATCTGTTACGGTCAACGTAACCGTGTTGGTTCCGATGCTGGAACAATCGAAATTCTGAGACGTGTTGCCGTTGTCGATTTCCAGCGAAGCGATGCCGCAATTGTCTGAAGAACCTCCATCAATATCCGCTGACGCGATGGTCAACTGTCCAGCCGCATCCAACTGAACCGTAATGTTCTGACAAACGGCTGACGGTGAAATCGTGTCCTGAACCGTAACGGTCGCATCGCAGGTTGAAACGTTTCCGTTCACGTCAGTAACCGTGAGCGTGACCGTGTTCGTGCCAGCGCTATTGCAATCGAAATCCTGAGACGTGTTGCCGTTGTCAATTTCCAGCGAAGCGATGCCGCAATTGTCTGAAGAACCTCCGTCAATATCCGCTGAAGCGATGGTCAACTGTCCAGCCGCATCGAGTTGAACGGTGATATTCTGACAGACGGCCGCTGGTGAAATCGTGTCCTGAACTGTAACGGTCGCATCGCAAGTAGAAACGTTGCCGTTCACATCCGTTACCGTGAGCGTGACCGTATTGGCGCCAACGCTGTTGCAATCGAAATCCTGAGATGTGTTGCCGTTGTCGATTTCCAGCGAAGCGATACCGCAATTGTCTGAAGAACCTCCGTCAATGTCTGCTGACGCGATGGTCAACTGTCCAGCCGCATCGAGTTGAACCGTAATATTCTGGCAGACCGCGCTTGGTGAAACCGTATCCTGAACCGTAACGGTCGCATCACAGGTAGAAACGTTGCCGTTCACATCGGTCACCGTCAGCGTAACCGTATTGGCACCAACATTCGTGCAATCAAAGTCTTGCGAAGTGTTTCCGTTATCAATCTCCAGCGAAGCGATGCCGCAATTGTCTGAAGAACCTCCGTCAATATCCGCTGACGCGATGGTCAACTGACCTACACCATCAAGTTGAACCGTGATATTCTCACAAACGGCTGTTGGTGAAATTGTATCCTGAATCGTCACCGTGGCATCGCAAGTAGAAACGTTGCCGTTCACATCCGTTACGGTAAGCGTGACCGTATTTGCACCAACATTCGTGCAATCAAAGTCTTGTGAAGTATTGCCGCCATCGATTGTCAATGATGCAATCGAGCAGTTATCGAAAGAACCTCCATCAATGTCTGCAGATGCGATGGTCAACTGTCCAGCCGCATCGAGTTGAACCGTGATGTTCTGGCAGGCAGCGGTCGGATCGATATTATCCTGAACCGTTACCGTGGCCGTGCAGTTGTCGGTGTTGCCGTTCACATCGGTCACGGTCAATGTAACCGTGTTGGCGCCTACGTTCGAACAATCGAACGTGCTTGGGTTCACATCCAGCGAAGCCACCGCGCAGTTGTCGGTACTGTTGTTATCGATCTGCGAAGCGGTAATTGAAGCATCGCCATTGGCATCCAACTGAACCGTAATGTTCTGGCAGATGGCATTCGGATTCACGTTATCCTCCACCGTAACGGTAGATGTACAAGTTGACACGTTTCCGTTGTTGTCGGTCACGGTCAATTCCACCGTATTTGCGCCAACAACTGAGCAGTTGAACGTATTCACATCCAGCACCAATGAGGCGATTCCGCAGGCATCGTTCGACCCATTGTTCACCTGCGATGGAACGATGGAAGCGTTTCCAGCAGCATCTACCTGAACGGTGATGTTCTGACAGATCGCGTTCGGACTTACCGTGTCGAGAACAGTAACGGTTGCGTTGCACGAAGCCACATTCGCGTTCACATCGGTCACAGTTAGCGTAACTGGGTTTGCTCCTACTCCCGAACAGGTGAATGAGTTCGGAGAAACGACCATGCTGGCAATGGCGCAATTGTCGCTGCTTCCGTTGTCAATGTCGGCTGGCGTGATGGCAGCGTTGCCAGCAGCATCCAAATAGATCGTAATGTTCTGACAGAGCGCGTTTGGAGCTTCATTGTCCTGAACGGTCACATCAGCCGTACAGGTTGAACTGTTTCCGTTCTCATCGGTGGCGGTCAGCGTTACCGAGTTCACACCCACATTCGAGCAATCGAATGCGCCAGGCGTTACATCCAGCGTCAGCGTGCTTCCAACCGTGCTACAGTTGTCGGCAGTTCCATTGTCGATGTCAGCTCCTGTAATGGAAATGTTGCCCGTTGCATCCAACTGAACGGTAATGTTCTGACAGACGATGGTCGGGTCGATGGTGTCTTCAACCGTTACGGTCGCATCGCATGTTGAACTGTTTCCATTCGCGTCAGTAACCGTGAGCGTAACCGTGTTAGCGCCAACTTCGGCACAGCCAAATGCTGTCGGTGTGGCGCTCAACGAAGCAACCGCACAATTATCGGTCGAACCTCCGTCAACGTCAGCAGCCGTAATGGAAGCGTTTCCGCTCGCATCCAACTGAACGGTCACGTTCTGACAAACGGCCGTTGGCGAAATGGTGTCGAGAACGGTAACCGTTGCGGTACACATGGAAACGTTTCCGCTGTTGTCTGTTCCCGTTAGGGTAACCGTGTTGGCTCCGACCTCCGCACACGTGAAAGCGCTTGGATCAACCGTCAACGAAGCAATTCCGCAGGCTGCGTTACTTCCGCCATCCACATCCGAAGCGGTGATGGAAGTCGTTCCCGCTCCATCGAGATAAACCGTGATATTCTGACAGGAAACTGTTGGCGTAACGTTGTTCTCAACCGTTACCGTGGCGTCACAGGTTGAAACGTTGCCGTTCACATCCGTTACGGTCAGCGTAACCGTGTTGGCACCTTCCTCCGCACACGTGAAACTGTTGGGAGAAACCGTCATGTTGTCGATGGCGCAGTTGTCGAAACTTCCTCCGTCAACATCTGCTGGCGCGATAGAAGCATTGCCCGTTCCATCCAACTGAACCGTAATATTCTGGCAGACCGCAACTGGATTGACCGTATCCTGAATGGTAACCGTTGAAGCACAGGTCGAAGTATTTCCGTTCTGATCTTCAACCGTCAGCGTGACGATGTTCACACCCACGTTTGAGCAATCGAACGAAGAAGGCGAAACGATGGTCGGAGTGACCGAACCACAGGCATCGGTACTTCCATTATCAACCATAACTGGTGTGATGATGGCGTTTCCAGAAGCATCCAACTGAACCGTAATATCCTGACAAACGGCACTTGGCAGCACATTATCCTGCACATCCACTTGCGCGGTGCATGTGGCCGTGTTTCCAGCAACATCTTCCACGGTCAATGTAACCGTGTTGAATCCTACCTCCGCACATGTAAATGTGTTCGGGTCGAGGGTGATGTCAACGATGGCACAATTGTCGAAACTTCCATTGTCCACATCGCCTGGCGCAACGGTCACGTTTCCAGTCGGGTCGAGCTCCGCCACGATGTCCATGCAGACAGGCGTTGGCGCAATCGTGTCTTCCACCGTAACCGTGGCGTTGCACGTAGAAACGTTGCCGTTCACATCGGTCACGGTCAGCGTTACCACATTGGCTCCAAGGTCGTTGCAATCAAACGCATCGTTATTGATGGAAAGGTTGGCGATGCCACAGTTGTCGGTTGAACCGCCATCCACATCGGCCGCCACGATCGTCACATCGCCATTCGCATCGGTGTAAACCGTGATGTTCTGACAAACGACCGTTGGATCCACGTTATCCTGAATCGTCACATCGGCCGTACAGGTTGAGGTGTTTCCGTTGGCATCCGTAACCGTCAGCGTTACCGTATTCACACCCACATTCGAGCAATCAAATGCCCCTTGCGAAACATCCAGCGAAGCCACACCGCAATTGTCAGTGCTGCCTCCGTCCACATCCGCACCCGTGATGGTTGCGTTCCCAGAAGCATCGAGCTGAACCGTGATATTCTGACAGACGGCTGTTGCATCGATCGTGTCCTGAACAGTAACATTGGCCGTACAGGTTGAAACGTTGCTGTTCACATCTGTTACGGTCAACGTTACGGTATTAACACCCACGTTCGAGCAATCGAAATCGAGGCTTGATGCTCCGCCATCCAACGTGATGGAAGCAATGCCGCAGTTGTCGGTGCTGCCGTTGTCAATATCTATGGTTGAGATGGATGCATTCCCCGTGGCATCCAATTGAACGGTGATGTCCTGACAGACAGCCGCTGGATCGACCGTGTCTTGAATCGTAACGGTCGCATCGCAAGTTGAAGCGTTTCCGTTCACATCCGTTACGGTAAGTGTAATGGTGTTTGTGCCTACGTTGGAGCAATCGAAATTCTGCGAAGCGTTACCGCCATCGATCGTTACTGAAGCGACTCCGCAAGCGTCTGTTGAACCGCCATCGATATCCGTTGCCAGAACGGTCAGGTTGCCTGTTCCATCCAACTGAACCGTGATGTTCTGACAAACGGCTGTTGGATCCACGTTATCTTCAATGGTCACCGTGGCATCGCAGGTTGAAACGTTGCCATTCACATCCGTTACCGTGAGTGTGATGGTGTTCGTGCCAACGCTCGCACAATCAAAATCCTGACTTGCATTGCCGCCATCTATCGTTACCGAAGCGATGCCACAGTTGTCTGCGGAGCCACCATCAATATCCAACGATTGCAAGGTCAATTGTCCATTGGCATCCAGCTGAACCGTAATGTTCTGGCATACTGCCGATGGATCGATCGTGTCCTGAACGGTGACGGTTGCATCACACGTTGAGATGTTTCCGTTCACGTCCGTTACCGTGAGTGTAACCGTATTCGCGCCCACTTGCGAGCAATCGAAATCCTGAGAGGTGTTTCCGCCATTGATCGTAAGCGAAGCAATGCCGCAATTGTCTGAAGAACCTCCATCAATCTCTGCTGACGCGATGGTCAGGTTTCCTGTGGCATCCAATTGAACGGTGATATTCTGACAAACAGCGGAAGGATCGACCGTGTCCTGAACGGTTACGATGGCATCGCAGGTTGAAACGTTGCTGTTCACATCGGTCACGGTCAGCGTAACCGTGTTGGCACCCACATTCGAGCAATTAAAATTCTGCGAAATGTTTCCGCCATCGATGGTCAATGAAGCGATTCCACAATTGTCTGAAGAACCGCCATCAACATCTGCTGACGTGATGGTCAAACTTCCAGCACCATCCAATTGAACAGTAATATTCTGGCAAACGGCATCAGGCGAAATGGTGTCGAGCACCGTTACCGTAGAAGTACAGGTTGAAACGTTTCCACTGTTGTCGGTTCCCGTGAGCGTGACCGTGTTGGCACCGACATTGGCACATGTAAATGCGTCCTGATCGATGGTCAACGAAGCGATTCCGCAGGCTGCGTTACTTCCGCCATCCACATCTGCCGCTACGATGGAAACGTTGCCCGTGGCATCGAGGTAAACCGTAATGTCCTGACAGGCCACGGTTGGAATGATGTTGTTCTCAACGGTCACATCAGCCGTACAAGTTGAAACGTTTCCGTTGACATCGGTTACCGTAAGTGTTACCGTGTTTGCACCTTCGTCCGAACAATCGAAATTCAATGTGCTTGCTCCGCCATCCAGTGTGATGGACGCGATACCGCAGTTGTCCGTGCTTGAATTGTCAATATCGGTGGTGGTAATGGAGGCGTTGCCTGAGGCATCGAGTTGAATCGTAATGTCCTGGCAAACGGCTGTTGGATCGATGGTGTCCTGAACGGTCACATCAGCCGTACAGGTCGAAACGTTGCTGTTCACGTCAGTGACAGTCAATGTCACCGTGTTCGTTCCAACATTCGAGCAATCGAAATCAATGCTTGATGCTCCGCCATCCAAGGTGATGGAAGCGATGCCGCAATTGTCTGCGCTGGAATTGTCAATGTCAGTCGTTGAAATGGAAGCATTTCCTGAGGCATCAAGTTGAATTGTAATGTCCTGACAGATGGCCGTTGGATCGATGGTATCCTGAACCGTGACATCTGCCGTACAGGTGGAAACGTTACTGTTCACATCCGTCACGGTCAGCGTTACGGTTTGCACACCCACATCCGAACAATCGAAGTTGAGCGTGGATGCCCCGCCATCCAACGTGATGGAAGCGATGCCGCAGTTGTCTGTGCTGGAATTGTCAATGTCCGTGGTTGAAATGGACGCATTTCCAGAAGCATCGAGTTGAATCGTAATGTCCTGACAGATAGCCGTTGGATCGATGGTGTCCTGAACGGTGACGGTTGCATCACACGTTGAGACGTTTCCATTTACATCCGCTACCGTGAGCGTGACCGTGTTCGCACCAACATTCGTACAATCAAAATCCTGCGAAGTGTTTCCGCCATCAATTGTAAGCGAAGCAATGGAACAGTTGTCGGTTGAACCACCATCAATATCTGCTGACGCGATGGTCAGGTTCCCTGAAGCATCCAGTTGCACCGTGATGTTCTGACAAACGGCAGAAGGATCAACATTATCCTCCACAGTAACCGTGGCGGAACAGGTTGATGTGTTTCCGTTCACGTCCGTAACGGTAAGTGTAACCGAGTTGGAACCGACCTCGGCACAGGTAAATGCATTTGGAGAAACGGGCATGGAAGCCACCGCGCAGTTATCAGAACTTCCGTTGTCGATGTCTGTGGCCGAAATGGTTGCATTGCCCGTGGCATCCAACTGAACGGTGAAATTCTGGCAAAGAGCGGTTGGACTGGTGGTATCAGCCACCGTTACGGTAGCCGTACAGTTGTCGGTATTGTTGCTCGGATCGGTCGCGGTCAGCGTGACCGTGTTCGTACCTGTGCTTGAGCAGTCGAACGAAAGGGGCGTGGCAGAAAGGCTCACCGAACAGTTGTCGCTTGAACCATTGTCGACATCGCTTGCCACGATCGAGGCACTTCCTGTTCCGTCCAAATAAACGCTGATGTTCTGGCAGATCGCTGTCGGGCTGACCGTATCAAGCACCGTCACAGTTGACGTGCAGTTATCGGTGTTGCTGCTCGGGTCGGTGGCAGTTAGCGTGACCGTGTTCGTGCCTGTGCTTGAACAGTCGAACGAAAGGGGCGTGGCCGATAGGCTCACCGAACAGTTGTCGCTTGAACCGTTGTCGACATCGCTTGCCACGATAGAGGCACTTCCCGCTCCGTCCAAGTAAACGGTGATGTTCTGGCAGATCGCTGTCGGGCTGACCGTATCAAGCACCGTAACTGTGGAGGTACAGTTGTCGGTGTTGCTGCTCGGGTCGGTGGCAGTTAGCGTGACCGTGTTCGTACCTGTGCTTGAACAGTCGAACGAAAGGGGCGTGGCCGATAGGCTCACCGAACAGTTGTCGCTTGAACCATTATCGACATCTGATGCCACGATGGTGGCACTTCCGGCTCCATCCAAATAAACGCTGATGTTCTGGCAGATTGCGGTCGGACTCACCGTATCAAGCACCGTAACCGTTGAC